>NZ_KV836187.1:0-109470 GCF_001838255.1 Corynebacterium sp. HMSC073B01
CGAGCGGACACACTTTTTGTCACTTAACCCACAATGATCAGTACTGCGACGGAACCAAAGCCGGTGAATATTTCGGTGAGAGCGGGCATAAGTGCATATTTTAGACAATAAAAAACGGACCCAATCCAATCCCCTTGGTGGGGAAGGACTGAGTCCGTTTTACGCTGTTATCGCATGTATCGTCATGCGGCCAGCGCGTAAATAAGGCCTTTCGGCGGGTATTCGAATGATCGGCTCCCGCCGACCAGCCATCTTTAGCGGCTGGTGAACGGCAGGAGTGCCATCTCGCGGGCGTTCTTCACAGCGGTAGCGACCTGGCGCTGCTGCTGCGGAGTCAGACCGGTGACGCGGCGGGAACGAATCTTGCCACGGTCAGAGATGAACTGGCGGAGCAGGTTAATGTCCTTGTAATCAACCTTCTCAACGCCTGCGGCCTTGAGCGGGTTCTTCTTCGGGCGGCGGGACTGCTCCATCCGCGCCTTCTTGTTAGAGTGATTGCGCTTCATTGGTGCTCCTCGACTTACCAGCTGGACTTACGGACGCCCGGGAGTTCGCCACGGTGGGCCATCTCACGAACGCGGACACGGGACAGACCGAACTTGCGGAGGTAGCCGCGCGGGCGACCATCTGCAGCGTCACGGTTGCGGACGCGAATCGGGGACGCGTCACGCGGCTGACGGTTCAGCTCGTACTGTGCGTCCATGCGCTCTTCGTCAGTGGAGTGCGGGGACTTGATGATGCGCTTCAGTTCAGCGCGACGTTCTGCATAACGAGCGACGATTTCCTTGCGCTGCTCGTTCTTGGCAATCTTGGACTTCTTAGCCATGAATTAGCGCTCCTCGCGGAATTCGACGTGCTTGCGGACAACCGGATCGTACTTCTTAATGGTGATACGGTCCGGGGTATTGCGCTTGTTCTTACGGGTCACGTAGGTGTAACCGGTGCCCGCAGTGGACTTCAGCTTGATGATTGGACGAATGTCATTACGTGCCATTTTTTAGATCTTCTCCCCACGTGCACGAATCTGAGCAACAACAGCCTCGATACCGTACTTGTCGATGGTCTTCAGACCCTTCGGGGACACATTCAGAGTGATGTGACGCCCCTCAGAGGCGAGGTAGAACTTCTTACGCTGCACGTTGGGGTTCCAACGGCGCGACGTGCGCCGGTGGGAGTGGGACACGGTCTTGCCGAAAGACGGCTTGCGTCCCGTAACCTGGCAAATCGCCGACATAGGGATTCCTTTGCTTCCTTGCCGCCCAATGCCGACATCACTGGTGCGCCACGCCGGACTATTGAATAACCGAGGAATCCACCTGGCCTTTTCCGGGGCGCTGCCCACTGACACTCGACGCTGAGCGCGTAAACGAATAACTAGACAACAGCGAGAGAACAGTTTACACACGAGTTGCGGGATAACCTAATCGCTGTTCCACTGTGGTTTTCTCGGTGCGACTCTCGAGTGTCGTCATAGAGTTCGTGCTTGTCGACGGGCGTTAGTGCAGGGCCCTTTTTTAATTTTCGGGCTCGAGCCTGTAATATTCCATCGAGTGTCACATGCCGGTTTATAGAAATATTGACCCGGTGCGTGTCATTGTAAGTCGTGTTCGTACCCAACTCAGGCACGATTCTCTCACTCTTAGCTGGGGGAAAGCGACCTGAAGTTCAATCCTGAGGGAAACGAGAATTAATGAAGAAGGACATCCATCCTGATTACCACCCGGTGGTTTTCAAGGACGCAGGCACGGGTCACTCTTTCCTTACCCGTTCCACCGCCACCTCCGACCGCACTGTCGAGTGGGAAGACGGTAACGAGTACCCGCTGATCGTCGTTGACGTCACCAGCGAGTCGCACCCGTTCTGGACCGGTGCTCAGCGTGTCATGGACACCGCTGGTCGCGTCGAGAAGTTCCAGCGCCGTTACGGTAACCGCATTCGCCGCGCGAAGAAGAACTAAGAATAGGAGGGGAATAAGAAAATGGCAGTACCAAAGCGTCGCATGTCGCGTGCTAACACCCGCGCTCGCCGTTCCCAGTGGAAGAGCAACAACGTCGCTCTCCAGGAAGTCAAGGTAAACGGTCGCGTCTACAACGTTCCTCGTCGCATCGCCAAGGCTGTTCAGCTCGGCCTGGTTGACGTCGAGAAGTTCTAACGCGCATCTTTTAGGATGCTGACAACGTTCCTCGCTGAACCGAAGAGCGCTTCGAGCGCCCAGAGCGCGTTCAGTGTGTAAGGAACAGTTGATAAAGAGCTTTTTAAACCTCACCCCATCGCTTGTACTCGGCGATGGGGTGAGGTTTTTCAGTTCTATGGCCAGGTTTTATGGGAGCACTCTCACGAAGAATCTGTGTCACATTTACACTCACCTTATATTTTCAAGGCACAATGGGCAGTATGAAGATTTTGGTAGTTGATGACGATCAAGCGGTACGCGAAGCGTTGCGGCGATCGTTGACTTTTAATGGCTACACGGTCGAGCTCGCCGAGGATGGCGCAGAGGCCTTGGAAAAGATTGCCAAGGATCGTCCGGATTTGGCCATTTTGGATGTCATGATGCCGAAGCTGGACGGCCTGGATGTTTGCCGTCGGCTGCGCAGCGAAGGCGATGATCTGCCGGTCATGATGTTGACTGCACGTGATTCGGTCTCCGAGCGCGTAGCTGGTCTTGATGCCGGCGCAGATGACTACCTGCCCAAGCCGTTCGCATTGGAAGAGCTGCTCGCTCGTGTCCGTTCGCTACTTCGTCGTTCTGCTTTGGAAGTGCCTGCGATGGAGGATGCCGCAACTCTGCAGTTTGAGGATCTCTCCTTGGACCCGGAAACTCGTGAGGTCTTCCGCGGTGAACGCCGCATTAGCCTCACTCGTACAGAATTTGCGCTGCTGGAATTGCTGATGAGCAACCCGCGGCGTGTACTCTCCCGTACCGCCATCTTGGAGGATGTCTGGGGCTATGACTTCCCGACGTCCGGCAATGCGCTGGAGGTCTACATTGGTTACCTGCGTCGTAAGACTGAGGCAGAGGGAGAGCCGCGTCTGATTCACACCGTTCGTGGTGTCGGTTATGTGATGCGGGAGACCGCACCGTGATGTTGCGCCGTCGTCGTTCGACCGGCGGTGGCGTGCAATCAAATCAGCGTTCTGCCACGGAGGTCAATCCGGGGCAAGGTACCGTCGGTAAGCAAGAGAAGTCCGCGAATACTGAGACGATGGCAGGGGAATCGCTTCCCGGCCTGCCGCGGAGCTCGCGTATCCCTTCGCTGCGTTGGCGGCTGACTATTCTGACAGCGCTCATTGTGGCGATGTCGGTGGGGCTGATGACGCTGGCTGCATTTTTTACTGTGCAGGCAGCGCTATACCGCGAGGTGGACAGTAACCTCCGTAGCCAGGCGGAAAAGCTGCTGATGTCACCGTACGCTTCGGAGTTTGCCATTGGCCCCTCCTTTGAAGCGGACTCGAACAGGATTCTGAACCCCGATTTGGACGCGGTGTACTTTGCCCACGGCAGTGTGGCGGGCAAAGGCGGTGGCTCAATCTCTATTGGTGGCCCCGAACTTGCGGTGTTGCGGGGGAATCGACAGGAATCGATTCGCACCGATGAGTACAACGGCCGTCGTGTATACGCCGTCCGCTCCGAAGACGGTGCGACGCTGATCCTTTCGCAGGATCTGAGCTCGACGCAGTCGGTCTTGAAAGCGCTCAGTGCAGTGCTGCTGAGTATCTCTGCTATCGGAATCCTCTTCGCAATCGGATCAGGTATTACGGTGGCAACAACGGGTCTGCGCCCGGTCACTCGGCTGCGCATTGCTGCGGAGCGGGTGACGGAAACCGACGAGCTGCGCCCAATCCCTGTGGAGGGCGACGATGAGCTTGCGCGCTTCACCCGCAGCTTCAATGAGATGTTGGCTGCACTTCAAGCGTCGCGCATTAAGCAGGCGGAGCTGGTTGCAGATGCTGGTCATGAGTTGAAGACTCCGCTGACGTCGTTACGCACAAATATTGAACTGCTGATGATGGCCTCCCGTTCGGGAGCGGCAATCTCGGATGAGGATCGCGCGGATCTGGAAGCTGACGTCATCGCACAGCTGGAAGAGCTGTCGACGCTGGTCGGTGACCTGGTTGATCTGGCACGCGAAGATGGCCCGCAACAGGTTATTGAGCATGTCGATGTCGACGAAATCATTTCCACGTCGCTGGCGCGTGTTGAGCGTCGTCGTCCGGACATTACTTTCGATGTGCAGACAGCTCCGTGGTATGTCTACGGGGATTCGGCGGGTCTTGGTCGCGCAGTTTTGAACTTGATGGACAATGCTGCAAAGTGGTCGCCAGAAAATGGCACCGTGCGGGTTCGTCTGACGCCGCTCAGCGAGGTTGTTGCTGAATTCACGGTGGCGGACTCGGGGCCAGGTATCCCGAAGGAAGATCGAGACAAGGTCTTCGAGCGTTTCTACCGTTCCATTCAGTCGCGGTCGATGCCTGGATCCGGCCTGGGCTTGGCCATTGTGAAGTCGGTCATCGTCCGCCACGGGGGTACGATTACTGCCGATGAGTCCGATGATGGCGGTGCCTTGATGAGAGTAACGCTGCCGGGCAGTCCGCACAGCGGAAAAGGTGACGACTCCGATTCCGCTCAAGAGCCTAGCTAGAAACGCATAACCCCACGTCAAAGCTGATGTAATCCTCGCTGCGCGCAGCCTTTTAAGGAAGTGCGTGGCGGGGATTCGGTGTTTCATTCGGGGAATTTTCGGCGAGACTGCAGACTGCTCTCAGCCAATTGTTAGACAGACAGTGCAAGGTATTACGTATGAGCAACTCTTTCAACGATTCCTCGCGAGGAGATGAGCGGGGACACTACTCCTCGCAATCTCACAACTTCAGCGAGAACCGTGCCATGGGGGATGCTGGTGAGACAAACCAGTTTTCTGTCAATGAGCGCGGCTGGGAGAATTCCCACTACAACACCATCCCGTCTCAGCCGAACGGCGCTTACGGAGGCGGTTCAGAGTGGGACGTTGCGGCCAATCAGCAGAAGACCAAGGGTGCCCAGGGGGCTAAGGGCATGGGGGCGCTGGCAGTCGCTGCCCTGATGCTGTGCTCGGCCGGTATCGGTGGCGGTGTCGGCGCATGGGTAGTTCACAACTCGCAGTCGTCGGCCCCCGCGGACAACGCGCTGGATAAGCCTGCGGAAACCCGTCAGGTAGCAGCAGCTGAGGGGTCCGTGGAGAAGGTCGCGCAGAAGGTCCTTCCCAGTGTCGTCTCCATCACCACTGTCTCGGAGCGGGGCACGGCGTCGGGGTCAGGCTCCATTCTGTCGTCCGACGGTCTGGTGCTGACGAATAATCACGTCGTTGCAGGCGCGGGTCCGGACGCACATATGGAAGTCCTGCTTTCCGACGGCACCACGCACCCGGCAACTCTGGTTGCAGGGGATGCGGCTACGGATATTGCCGTTATTCGAATTGAAGGTGTTAACGGGCTGCGACCAATCTCGCTGGGCAACTCCTCGCAGGTTCAGGTTGGCCAGGAAGTGGTGGCCGTTGGTTCGCCACTGGGACTGACCTCCACTGTTACGCAGGGCATTGTCTCCGCTAAGAACCGTCCGGTGACCGCCGCTGGTGAAGACGGTCAGTCCTCGGTCATTGATGCAATCCAGACCGATGCGGCGATTAATCCGGGTAACTCCGGCGGAGCGCTAGTGGACATGGAAGGCAACCTCATCGGTGTGCCCAGCGTGATTGCCTCTAACAGTGAGGCATCGGAACAGGCGGGCAGCATTGGCCTTGGTTTCGCAATTCCGGTTAATCAGGCTCGTCGCATAGCGGAAGACCTGATCGATTCCGGCAAGGCGCGGATGCCTGTCATTGGTGCCCAGATCGATTCGCGTCCGATTGCACGTGGTGCACTGGTGCGAGAAGTAACGCCAGGTGGCCCAGCTGATAAGGCGGGTCTGAAAGATGGTGACCTGATTACCAAGGTTGATGACCGCACACTTGACAACGGCGTTGCACTAATTGCGGCTATTCGGTCGCATCGGATCGGGGATTCTGTCACACTTACAGTTACAGATGAGCGAGGCGGCAACGAGCGAACGGTCGATGTCACCTTGGCAGAAGCCCAGGATTGATAGGCAGCGTGGTGGAGTTAGTACCTCACCATCTGTAGAAGAGTTTTCGAGTGAAACTTCGAGTGAAAAGCTGTGGGAGAAAGCGAGATAGAGCAGATGAGCGAAACCGTGAGTACTGAGCCAAGTGACGTCAACCTCGCTGAGATGGAGCGTCTTATCAACGACGACGGCCAGGTCCGAAATGCGTTCGTTGTCCTCGTGGGGGACCATTTCGAGAACCCGGATGGTGCGGCTTCGCTCATGGTTGAGCTGTTGGAAGAAGACGGCTACTCGGTCGATGCCGTGGTCAGCACTGGTGCAGTCAAGCGTGAGATCCGGAAGGCTCTAGATACCGCTGTTGTCGGTGGCGCAGATTTGGTCGTCACGGTGGGCGGTGTTGGAGTTGGTCCTCGTGCGAAGACTCCGGATGCCACTCGCAAGGTTCTTGATGTGCGGCTGCAGGGCATCGAGCAGGCTATTCGTAACTCCGGTATGGGAGCTGGCGCCTTGGATGCGGGGCTGTCCCGCGGTTTGGCCGGTGTGTCCGGTCAGACAGTGATTGTCAATCTCGCGGAGTCTCGCGCTGCAGTGCGCGATGGCATGGCGACAATTCTCCCGCTGGTCTCACATGTGCTTGATGACCTCTGCCGCTGGAGCGTCTAGGAATGGGCGACGCCAAACATCCCAATCAGCCCGAGCAAGAGCAAGAGCAAGCCGCGCCGCGCAGTGGCAGCCGTAGGCAACGTCGTCGCGCAGGTGCACCGGCGAAAAACTTTGCCCAGTCACGCAGTGCGAAAACCGCGCGCACAGTGCACTATCACGATGAATCCCCGGAGGATGCTCGTGATTTTGATGTGGACTATTGGATAAAACAGCGCCCACCCCATTGGGGATGAGCGCTGTGTAAAAGCATTAGTTCGCTTCTTATCGGAAGCCTGCAACTAGCAGCTAGAGGCTAGTTCAGTTCCGTCTTCGGCTTGCCGTTCTGCTCAGCCAGCAGGTCACGAATCTCAGTCAGCAGGTCAGCCTCGGTGACCTCCGGCTCAGCGGAGGTCTCCAGACGAGCCTCACGCATCGCGTTGAACTTGTTCATCGGAGCAACGATGACGAAGTAGACAACCGCTGCGACCAGCAGGAAGTTGATGACTGCGGTGATGACAGCTGCGAAGTCAAGGTAGGTCGACGGGTTGCCGCTGATGATTTCGAAGCCAAGGCCAGTGACCTCTGCGCCACCGATGGTGTTCAGCAGCGGCTCGAGCAGGCTGTCGGTGAAAGCAGTGACGATTGCGGTGAACGCAGCACCGATGACAACACCGACCGCCAGGTCGATGACGTTGCCGCGCATGATGAACTCTTTAAAGCCCTTAAGCATAGGAAATTTCCTTCTGTAGAAACGGAACAAACCAAACGAGACCTGTGAGTCATCGTGTTGCTCATGGCAGGCCCATACGATTTTGAGAAACGGGGCAGTGCGATATCAGGCAGTGCCACTCTTCTTCGCTCTAATCGTAGTTTTGAATTGCCTGGCCATTGTATCCCCGCACTAAGTTGTGGGACAAGTCAACTTTCTGCGAAAAACACTGTTCAGGACCATAAAATCTTTGAACCAGTGAGATTTTGGTCACTAACCCGCGAGTAACAGTGTGAGCGGAGATGCTAGCGATGTCGCAGCCACCACCTCCGCGGCGCCGGTGGGCAGAGCGACCAAGACCACCTCATCGTCGACGATGTTGACCACCCTTGCCCCGTGTGCAAGCGGCGCCGCCACCCCGCGCTCATCCGCTGTCGACACAATATCCACGCTGTCACCAGTGCGAAGAGCGGACACAATGCCCGCATCAGTCAACGTGATGGCAATAATTTTGCTTTCCGACGTCCCCGTCAGCGACTTGGCAAGTGACGGGCCGACCATTCGCTGCTCTGTAATTATCTCTCTCGGTGACATGCCGGTGGCCAGGGTGCGTCCCCGCACAGAGGCGATGTCCGTTACGGCTCCACCGGGAACGAGCTCCCGGGGAATGTCCTTGAAAGCCACATCTTGTTCTGCCACCGATGCGCCAGCGGCAATGGATTTGGCGCTAACCACTACCCGAATATGGCCGCTGCGGGGTGTCAATGACTCCACCGCCGCCAGGCCGACTGCGCATAGGAAAACAGTGAGGGCAACCATCCGCCGAATAGTTGTGGGGCGGAGCTTTCGGAATGGACGCGGAAACCGGGACGAATATTTTGGGCTCATATTAAGTTAGGCGCGAAAATCCCGGAATCGGTTCCATTAAATCTGTGAAATCCCCGCTGGCGTGATCACATAATCGGCAGGAATGTCGTGCTCATCGTAGGCAAGCTCCGTGCGCAATTCGGTGTTGAAAACTGCAACAGCGATGGCCGCAGCTCTCACCCCATCCGTATCACTGTCGCGTCGAGCGAAAACCAAGCTGCGATCGTAGTAACCAGCGCCACGCCCTAACCGCATCCCGGTTGCGGGGTCGGCCGCAACTGCCGGCAGGATAATGGCGTCGGCAACACCCAGCTCAGCTGGGCCAGCAGAGTCTTCCACCGAAACAGGTTCCAAGAGTCCAAATCGGCCCTTGTGGAAGCTGCCGTTGTAGTAACCCCAGTGCAGCGGTTGTGGTGGACCGGGCGGGCAGACGGGAAGCAGAATTCGTGCTCCGGGAACCGCGTTGGCCAGAGCTTCCACAAAGCCCTGGCCGGGCTCACCACCAGTCGAACTAGAAACGCTTGCGCCGGGTTCGTCGCCAGCGGGGACATAGGCGGCAATGATGGGTTTTGCGAGGTCGCCGACGGTATTGGATAACCATTCTTGCAACCGCTGTACCAGTGCTTCGTCGTCAAGCATGCGCTCACGCTGCCCCTTGGCGGCGCGTGCGGCGAGTACCTCGTGCCGTGTGCGGGCTTTGAAATCAGACGTGGTTTCGGGAAGCGGAGCCATACCTGCAAACCTACTCTGTCAGGTAGGGGAGCGACCTCTGTCGTCAGCGCAGGAGAAAATTTCTGATTAATGCGTTGAAAAAGCGGGGTCAGCCTCCGAGCAAATGGAAGTTATATAGGTATCGTTGCCATTATGGTCTCATCGTCTAAAGAGTCTGGTTCGGACATGACTACTCCGGTTCGAACTGTCATCGTTCCTGCCGCGGGCATGGGTACGCGATTCTTGCCTGCCACCAAGACAGTGCCGAAAGAATTGCTGCCCGTAGTTGATACGCCGGGCATCGAGATGATTGCTGAAGAGGCCGCCGCCACTGGTGCGCAACGCCTGGCTATTGTCACAGCGCCGAGTAAGGATGGCGTGCTTGGGCACTTCGACCCGCGCCCGGACCTTGAGCAGACTCTCGCCGAGCGCGGCAAGGACAAAATTGCAGCGAAGGTACGCCGCGCCACCGAGGTCATTCGCGTGGAATCCGTTGTTCAAGATCGACCGCTGGGCCTGGGGCATGCGGTGTTGGTCGCAGAGCCGCTGCTCGAAGACGATGAGGACAGCGTTGCTGTCATGCTTCCCGACGATCTCGTGCTCCCAGTGGGCGTGATGGATCGGATGACGGAAGTGCGCGAGCGCTTTGGTGGTTCGGTGCTGTGTGCGCTGGAAATTCCTCACGAAGAGGTCTACAACTACGGTGTCTTCGATATCGAGGACGCTACCCCGGCGGAGTCTGGTGAGCTCGGTGCAGACGCAGCCGACGCTGATGCCTGGGACGATGTGAAGCGAGTCAAGGGCATGGTGGAAAAGCCGGATTCTGCGGATGCTCCATCCAACTTCGTTGCAGTCGGACGTTACTTGCTCGATCGCGCCATCTTCGATGCGCTGCGCCGCATCCCGCGCGGTAAGGGCGGCGAGTACCAGCTCACCGATGCAATTGAGTTGCTGATTCAAGAGGGGCATCCGGTTCATGTGGTCGTTCACAAGGGGTTCCGCCATGACCTGGGAAATCCTGGTGGCTTCATTCGTGCTTGCGTAGACTTTGGACTCAGGCATCCGGACTACGGCGAGGGGCTGCGCGACTACATGCAGCAGCGTCTGGCGCAGGATGAACAGGCTTAAAGCCTTTTTTATAGAGGCTTGTACTGAGAAGCTGAATAGCCATAAAGCGCACCGCGGGTTGGTGCCGAGGAAGGTAAAACATGCGTTCTGTGGAAGAACAGTTGGCGGCAATCACCGCACACGCTGTGATGCCTGATCCTGTGCGCGTTGCTATTTCGGAATCCCTCGGCATGCTGTGCGCTGAGGATGTCATCGCTGAGCAGCCGTTACCGGGATTCGTGCAGTCAGCAATCGATGGTTATGCGGTGCGCGCTGTCGATATCGTCGGCGAATCTGGTTCTTTACCTCCGGATGCGCGTCAGAGTGATGTTAATTTTCGCGAGGTCGAGCTGCCTGTTGTCGGTGAGGTGACAGCCGGCTCTCACCACCCGATGCGTCTCCAGCCGAAGCAGGCCGTGCGCGTACAAACTGGTGCGCCGCTGCCATCGCTTGCCGACGCTGTCGTGCCCCTAAACTGGACCGACCGCGGTGGCCGTCGAGTTAATGTTCTCCATCCGGTCTACTCCGGTGACTTTGTGCGGAAGGTCGGCGACGACGTGCAGCCGGGTGACGTGGCGGTGTCCTTGGACTCGGTAATTTCGCCGTCGCAGGTTGGATTGTTGGCAGCAGTGGGGCGTTCGAAGGTTTTGGTGCACCCCAAGCCGCGTATGTCCGTGATTTCCATTGGTAATGAGTTGGTCGATGTTGACCGCACGCCAGGCCTCGGTCAGGTCTACGACGTCAACTCCTACGCGTTGGCAGCAGCCGGCCGCGATGCTGGGGCCGAGGTGCACCGAGTGGGTATTGCCACCGGTGAGCCCCGTCGCATTCGGGAAATCATCGAGGGCCAGCTCATTCGCAGTGAGCTTTTGGTCATCACGGGGGCTGTCGGCGGTGCCGCGGGTGAGCAGATTCGCCGTGTGCTGGCTGAATTGGGCGAGGTTGATGTCTCCCGCATCGCTATGCATCCTGGCTCGGTCCAGGGCTTTGGTCTCCTGGGAGATGACAAGATTCCAACGTTCCTGCTGCCGTCGAACCCGGTCGGCGCATTGGTCGTTTTTGAGGTTATGGTTCGTCCCCTCATTCGACTGGCGCTAGGTAAGCGCAATCCTCGCCGCCGTGCTGTCACAGCTCGTGCTGTCGGCCCGATCGAGTCGGCGGAGAAGCGTCGCGGGTATATCCGTGGCCAGCTCATGCGTGACCGTGAGACCGGCGAATACATGGTGCAGCCGCTGGGAGGTTCCGGCGGTGCGCAAGCCCACCTATTGGCCGGTATGTCGGAAGCCAACAGCCTCATCGTGATTCCGGAAGACGTGCTCCACGTGCGTCCGGGAGATGTAGTTGACGTGCTGTTCATGGCGCGCCAGGCCTAACCGCACCCAACTACCGCGAGTATCGTTGCCGTGCGTACTTCTCGTCTAGTAACCAGTGGCGGCCGAGTCCGCCTGCGTGTGCCAGAGCGCTCTGATGCCCCTGCATGGCGGGCACTGCGGCTGCGCGACGAGCCCATTTTGCGCCCCGTGGAGCCAACCCTCGCCGACGACTGGGATAATGCCCACAGGGCTTCTGTTTTCCGCCGTAACCTGCGCAGTTGGCGTCGTTCAGAGGCTGCGGGAGACATGATTGTCTCCACCATTGAGGTAGACGGCCAGTTCGCCGGCATGCTCACACTCGGCGGTATTACGCCTTTCCCCGTCGCTCACGCCTGGATCGGTTACTGGGTCGGCAGCGGCTTTACATGTGGAGGAGTCGCCACTGCTGCAGTGGCGTTGGCATCGGATTATGCCAAGAGAGTTGGCGTCCACCGAATTGAAGCGACTGTGTTGGATAGCAATGTCCCGTCGATACGCGTACTGGAAAACTGTGGTTTCGAGTACGAAGGCGTGGCGCGGGAAGCTTTCCATATGGATGGCGCGTGGCGCGATCATCTGACCTATGCGCGGGTGGGGGAGGACAGTGCAGTGGATCTCATCGTGGCGAGTGGTCGTGCGCAATATGAAGAGGCGGAGAAATACCCACCGCAACGGCGCGCCTGAGTAGTCTGAGTAACGCACGCCGATAGGGTGATGACAACTCTACTATTGGGCGAATTCGCTCTAGATACGCTGACTGCCTTCGCAAATGCCTCTGTGGAAGGGCATGTGGGCGGCGTATGTGGGCCGGGGAGAGACGGCGAAACCCCGGGCGAAATCGCAAGGAGACGCAAAATATGTCAACTTCACTGTTGCTGATACTCATCGTTGTACTGTGGCTGTTTGTGCTGGCCCCGCTGGTGGTCAATACGCGCAAGCCGATTCGTCGTACCTCTGATGCGCTTGGTAAGACCCGCGTGCTGCATCGTGGTGGCGAGGAGTTGGCCACGACGCGCCGTCGTCCGTCTTTTAAGGAGTCGGACGTGCGCGTGACCGAGGAAGTTGACGATTCTCTCGAAACCGTTGACGCGCAGGTTGACGATGACTTTGATGTCAGCGACGTGCTTATCGACGACACCGTGGACGAGGCGGCCGACCCGGCCGTCGTCGACGGCGATATCGTCTACGAGCTGGAAGCGGCAGATGCAGAGGAGGAGACCCCGCAGGCGGATGATTCCGCTACCGAGGAAGCCACTGCTGAGTTCTCTGACCGCTCTGACATGGACGTGTCCGATAGTGAGTCTGCAGACCAGTCGCTGCAGGCTGTCGTTGATGACGAGGAGACTGAATCTGATTCCGCCGTCGCCTCCGCCGAAGGTGATGTGGTTCGCGCAGATGAGTCCTCTTCCGATGTGAGCGTTGACGTTCGCCGTCAATTCGTCGACGCTGATGATTTGATGTTCGAAGATGCCGCTGAATCTGAGGCCGAGCCTGATTCCGGTGCGGCGGCCGAGACTGTGTCTGCTGACGTAGAAGCTGTGTCTGCTGACGCTTTGTCTGAAACTGAAGAGGCAGCAGACACCGTAGACGAGCAGGCAGAACTCGATGCGACCGTCGAGAACGACAGTGACCACGCTGTCGAGTCCACCGATGACGCAGTCGCTGTCGATGACACCTTGACCGAGGATGATTACGCGTTCGCTGAGAAGCGCCGTGGTCGCGGTGGGTTCGATCCGATTTCGGATGCCCAGTACGCTGAGACTCGCTTTGCTCGCCGCCGCCGTTCTGTTGCTGGGCTGGCAGCGTTCATCGCAGTCACGGTCATCATCGCTGCTTTCGCCGGTGGTTGGACCTGGTGGATTCCACTGGTCGGCGTCGGCTTGATGACCCTGTACCTGGTCAACCTGCGCCGCACCGTGCGTGCAGAGCAGGAACTGCGGGCTCGCCGAATTCGCCGTATGAAGATGGCCCGCCTCGGTGTACGTAACCGTGAGGATGATGAGCTGGGAATTCCACAGCGATTGCGCCGTCCCGGCGCGGTAGTAGTCGAGCTTGATGATGAGGACCCGGATTTCGCAGATCTGGCCTACACTGACTACCGCTTTGATGACGACGATTACGACGAAATGCCGCAGGCTCGCGTGAGCTAGTCCTGTGAGCTGAGCCGTAGAACAACCTTAAAGTTGTCTGAGCACGTCAGCGCGATTTTTTGTTAGAAACTCGGCCTGTTACGATGTCACTACCTAAGACATGACACACCGGGTGTGTTTGGCGGAAGGCTTCTCCCGAGGGGTTGGGAGAAGTCTTTTTGCATGTTAAAGTCGCTGGCCTTTCGCTGCCGCAGTGCTACCGTGCTTTGACCGTGCCGTCGGGTAGCATGTCCCTCATGGATCGACCGGTAATGCGCGATATCGCGCTCGTGATTCTCCGCCTAATACTCGGAATTATCTTCATCTGCCATGGCTGGGACAAGATTTTTATCACCGGTATTGACAAGACGACCGGTTACTTTGTCGCTGCGAATATCCCGCAGGCGCACTTGACGGTCTGGGTTGTCGCTCTAGTCGAACTGGTCGGAGGCGCGTTGCTGATTCTGGGACTCTTGGCCCCGACGGTGGCGATGGTCTTCATCATTGAGATGATTGGTGCCTGGTGGTCGATGCACCTGGGCAATGGCCTGTTTATCCGCGACAACGGTGCGGAGCTCGTGATGTCACTCATCGGCGGTCTGGTGATGATTTTCGTTTTCGGAGCCGGCCGTTTCAGTTTGGACAGGCAATTCATCAGGTAAGACCTCATTAGGTACAACCCCCTTAAGAGTTAAAAGCGGAGGAGATTCCCCGTGGAGTGCGAGGAAATTCGCGCAGCATTGTCCGCTCGCCTCGATGGCGAGCAGGCAAGTATTGCCGATGAAGTCATCGATGCCCATCTTGGGGCCTGCGAGGAGTGCCGAGCTTGGTACGAGCGAGCGGTGCGGCTGAACCGCGCCCTTACGGTTGGGCCTGCCGATGGCATGCCGGAGATTTCCACGGATGATCTCTCGGAGCGCATTTTGGTCTCTATCGAACCGGAGCGCCGCCGGCGTGAGCGCGCTTGGCTGCTCATAGCCGGCACAGCCCGCGGGGTGCTCATCGCATTGGGACTTTGCTGGGCGGTCTGGGGGATTGCGACGCTGGTCGACGCCTCCGACATGATGACGCTTGGACTTTCCTCGACACAGCCGCAGGACGGTGCGGGAATCGCAACAAGCACGGGATCGCCTATCGACGGTTCCACTGCCACCGTTGACCCAATGGAGCTCGGAGCACGCCTTGCCATTCAACTCGCGGCAATTCGGCTTGCATTGGCAGTGGGATTGTTCTGGGCTGCTTGGCGGCCGCGTGCTGCCATGGGCATGGCGCCGGTCTACGGTGCCGTCGCCACGTTCAGCATCGGTTTTGGTATTCGTGACATTCTCATCGGTGCCCAGGGAGCATCAGAGATCGCTGGTCTGGCCTTGATGTTTGTCTCCGCTTTGACGCTGGCCGTTGTGTGGCTGGGTGGCTATACGCCGACGGCAATCGCACAGGCATGGCGGGCCGCCTCGGGGTTGCCGGTCACAGGCGTGCCACCACAGCGGGACTAGCTCCAAGACGGCAACCAGAACCGCCATTCAAAGTGGTTGAGAGGCAGCGGGTAGCCGGTCAAAATCGGCAGCCAGAACACAAACGCGGTCACCACTAGTGCGGCGTGCGTGCCAACGATTACCAACCCCACCGGCTTACCGCGGGGCCGCCAGTGTGAGAGATCGTCGGCAAGCAGAGCAAAGGCGATGAGTACGAATGGAATCAGCGCGGTGGCGTAGAAAAAGTACATCTGCCGGTCGTAGCCGATGACCCACGGCAGCCACGAGGCGAGGAAACCGATGACTGGCAGCGCGTAGCGGCCGTCGCGGCGGCCGAGCCAACGCCATGTGGCCCACAGGACCACGGGGACCAGCAACCACCAGATGGGTGGGGTGCCAAAGAGCATCATCCAGCCCTTGCACTCCTGGCCGTCACTGCAGGTGGTTTCGGTGGAGTAGTAGAGCATTGGCCGCCAACTCACCAGCCACTCCCAAGGCTTGGACTCCCAAGGGTGTTTGTGGCCATTAGAGGTGGTCAGCTCGGCGTGGAACTTCAGCACACTGTTTTGGTAGTGCAGGTAGTTCTGCAGGGCCTCGGGAAGCCAGTCGGTGCCGGGGAGTCCCGTATCGCGGTCTTCGGGCGAGACATGGCGATAGACCGACGTTTCTTCGGCGAACCAGGAACGCCAACTTAAGAAGTAAACGCCCAGCGGGACTACCACCAGATCACGCAACGCCGGGGCGGTATCACGGGCGAGCGCGCCGAGCACGGGTTTGTGCGCACCGGCATCCTTGCGGGAGACCAGATCCGTGAAGACGGACCACAGACCGAATGCGGCCATGTAATACAGGCCAGACCACTTCACCCCGGTGGCAAGCCCCAGCATGATGCCGGCGAGCAGTCGCCACCAGCGATAACTGAGATAGGGGCCGAAACTACCTAGCTCCGTGGCGGATTCCAGGCGCTTGCGGGCATCGGCCTGGTCGATGAGAAGTGCCCACGCGGCCGCAGTGATGAAGAAGGTCTGAATCATGTCCAGCATGCCGACCCGGGAGGAGACAAACAGCACTCCGTCGGCAAGCGCATAGAGACCAGCGATACCCACTGCCAACCGCGAGCCGCGAGAGATGCGTCGGACGATGTCCATGAGCAGCAGTATGACCAGCGTGCCACACACCGCCGACATAAACCGCCAGCCCATTGGTGAGTAACCGAAGATCCACTCGCCCAAGGCGATGACCTGCTTGGCCACTGGCGGATGCACAATCAGACCGTAGCCGGGATTGTCCTCGATGCCGGATGAGATGGGGTCGCGGGTGGACTCCAGAATCTGCCATGCTTGCGGCACATAATGCTTCTCATCGAAGAGCGGGGTGCCATTGTCGGTCTTGGCAGCAAGCCCGATGAAACGCGTTAGCGCTGCGACGATTCCGAGAACCACAAAAGTGGCGGTATCCCATTTGTCCCACCGCCGCAGTGGCGGCAGCGAGGGCACCGGGGGAATCGGGCGCAGGAAACGCTTTTTCGCGCGGCGCTCGGTTTCCGGTGGTGGGGTTAAAGCGGCATCAGTCACGAATGTCAGTTTAAGCTATGGAATCATGACGCATTCGGCATCGAACTTCCAACCGCACGAGAACGCGCCTCTTAGCGAGGCAATGACGCTGGCCCCTGGCATCACTCTGGTGGCAACGCCGCTGGGCAATATCGCCGATGCCTCCGACCGCTTGCGCGGTGCGCTTATCGACGCCGATATCATCGCCGCGGAAGACACCAGGCGGGCACGCAACCTGGCCACAGCGCTGGGCATTTCCCCCAAGGGGAAGTTTGTTTCGAACTTCGATCACAACGAAGAGAGCCGCACTGAGTCGCTGATTCAGGCGGCGAAGGCGGGACAGAAAGTCATTGTGGTGACCGATGCGGGGATGCCGGTGGTGTCGGATCCTGGCCTGGCTGTGGTGGCGGCTGCTCACGACGCGGGCGTGCCCGTGTCCTGCGTACCGGGGCCGAGCGCGGTGACTACCGCATTGGCTCTCAGCGGGTTGGGTGTCGGCCACTTTTGCTTCGATGGCTTTGCACCGCGTAAGCAGGGGGCGCGCCGGGCATGGTTGGAATCACTGAAGACAGAGAAGCGGGCTTGCTGTTTCTTTGAGTCGCCGCATCGGTTGGCTGTTACGTTGGCCGATGCCGCGGAGATTTTGGGTGAGGAGCGGCGCGCGTCGGTAAGCCGTGAGCTGACCAAGCGTTTTGAAGAGACTCGCCGTGCGACGCTGGGGGAGCTGGCTGCGTGGGCGGAGGAAGGTGTCCGCGGCGAAATTACGGTGGTGATTGAAGGCGCGGGGCAGCAGGCAACGGAGGTATCCACGGAGGGCTTGGTTGACCGCGTGGAGGAGCTCGTGGCTGATGGCATGCGACTGAAGGATGCCGCGAAGCAGGTTGCAGCAGAGGCGGGAATGACGAAGCATCGAGATCTCTACCAGGCCGTTTTAGCAGCTCGGGACGAAAATCGTTAACTGATTGTTACTTTGTGGCGGAAAATTCCTCGGCACCCGACGGTGAACAGGGGAAACGTCGTTATTGGGAGTTTTGTAATTCAGACGGGAAATGAGGAAAACCTGAGAGAATCCACATCCTGAGTTGAAATCCCAGGTCAATGGTGGACATGGTGGAGGAATGACGAATCCACCAGAGCATGAAATACAACAAGAAGTAGGGGAGTCAGTCGTCGGCGAAGTCAGGGCCGACGATTCTCACGCTCCCGTGAACCTCGGGGTTACCATCCCCGCCGTTGTCGCAATTCTGGCAATCATCGTCTGGGGCCTGGCGTGGCCGGATAGTTTCTCGACGTTTGCATCTAGCTCTCTGAACTGGGTCGTGGAGAACATCGGCTGGCTGTTTATCTTGGCCAGTACCGTCTTTGTCTTCTTCATTGTGTCCATCGCGATTTCCAAGTTCGGTCACATCCGCTTGGGCAAGGACAACGAGAAACCAGAGTTTTCCACGCCTAGCTGGATTGCGATGATGTTCGCCGCCGGTATGGGCATCGGTCTGATGTTCTACGGTGTCGCTGAGCCGCTGACCTTCTATCGCGATGGCGTGCCGGGCCACCAGCCGAAGGAAGTCGGTACCGCCATGGCTTCGACGATGTTCCACTGGACTCTGCACCCGTGGTCGCTCTACGCCATCGTCGGTCTCGCAATTGCTTACTCGACCTACCGCCTCGGCCGAAAGCAGCTGATTTCGGCGGCGTTCATCCCGCTCATCGGCGCGCGTCGCGCTGAGGGGCGGTTGGGCAAGCTTATCGACGCGCTTGCGATTTTTGCCACCGTCTTCGGTACGGCAGCCTCTCTCGGTGTTGGCGTACTTCAGATTTCCGCCGGTTTGGAAATCAACGGGTTCAACGCCATCAAGGGCGCACCTTTGTGGATTGGTCTTATTCTCGTTCTGGGCTGTGCCTTCTTGGTCTCTGCACTGTCGGGCGTGGGCAAGGGCATCCAGTACATCTCGAACTTCAACATGGTTGCCGCAGGTCTGCTGGCTCTGCTGGTGTTGGTCCTCGGCCCTACCGTGGTGATTCTGAACCTGATTCCGACCTCTATTGGCAGCTACCTGGATTCCTTCTTTGAGATGGCCTCCCGCTCCAGTGCTTCCGCTGACGGCACCGCCGGTGAATGGCTCTCTTCCTGGACAATTTTCTACTGGGCCTGGTGGATCTCATGGTCGCCGTTTGTCGGTATGTTCATCGCACGTATTTCTCGCGGCCGTACTATCCGTGAGTTCGTCTTCACCGTCGTCGCCGTTCCGTCGATTGTCTCTGCAGTGTGGTTCTCCATCTTTGGTGGCACCGCCATTACCCGCGAGCAGCAGGGTGCGTCCATCTACGGTGACGGTTCGGCCGAGAGTCAGCTGTTCAATCTGCTGGAATCCTTGCCGGGTGGCGCGATTACCTCCGCTATCGCAATGATTCTGCTGGCTACCTTCTTCATTACCTCGGCAGACTCCGCCTCCACGGTGATGGGGACCATGAGCCAGTTCGGTCGACTCACAGCGTCGCGCACGGTCACTGCTATGTGGGGTATTTTCACCGCTCTGATTGCCATCGTCCTATTGGTCACCGGTGGCAGCGATGCCCTGTCGAACCTGCAGAACATCACCATTTTGGCGGCAAGCCCGTTCGTCATTGTTATCTTGGCGCTGATGGTGTCGCTGGTTAAGGGGCTTTCCGACGATCCGATGTACCTCGATGACAAGGAACAGCGTCAGTTTGCCCTGCGCATGGCTCGTGAGCGCCGCCTGGCGGAAGCGGCCGAACAGCGCGAGCGCCGCCGTGCTCGTAAATTGCGCAACTAGCTTTCCAACAGCAGCGGTGCGGCCTTGGCCTCAATCTCGGCCCATTCGCCCTCGGGTGTAGACCCGATGGTGATGCCACCGCCGATGCCAGCTTCGACCCGAACTCTCCCCGAGTTCGGGTCTTTTGCGTACTCAGCGGTACGAATAGCGACATTGAGCTCAAGCGCATCCCCGTGGGCCGCACCAATTGCGCCGCAGTGAGCGCCACGGGGCTCGGGCTCCCATTCGCGCAGAAGCTCAATTGCTCGCAGCTTTGGTGTACCGGTGACCGAGGCCGGTGGGAAGCAGGCTTCAATCAGCTCAGCGTGGCTGAGCTGATCGGGAAGCTCCGCGGAGACTGTGGAAAAGAGGTGCCACACGCCCGGTGCCGGACGCACACTGAGCAGGTCTGTGACCTTCACGGTGCCGGTCTTGGCAACTTGACCGAGGTCATGGCGCACCAGGTCGACAATCATGATGTTCTCGGCGATGTCCTTGTCGCTGCGCAATAGCTCATCCGGGGAGTGGTCAGCGGGAATCGTGCCTTTGATGGGAGTTTCAGTCACGCTTGTGCCTGCGCGGATGAGGAACTCCTCAGGACTCAGCGAGGCCAGGATTGGAATTCCAACATCGAGGTTGCCGGGCAAGAATGCTGCTCGAGCCGGTTGATACCGCGCCACGCGGGAGGAAAACCACGCGCCGGCGTGGGCTAGTGCAGAGTCGCTCGCTGCCAGCTCCGCGTGAAAGCGCGTGGAAATGCAGGTTTGATACACCTCGCCTGCGGCAATTGCCTCCTTACAGTTTGTCACCGCAAGCTGGTGGCGCTCTCGGTCGCCCTGATCCCACTCCAGTGGTGTGGCCGCGGGGAGCGCGTCGTCACGCGTGTTTTCGCGCGAGTAAGTGATGGCCTCCTGAAGGGCTTGGAAATCCGGATTAAAGGGGTCACCGGTGCCAGGGCCGTCGAAATGCCACGTGCCGTCGTCGGCAAGCAACGCGACGCAGGTAGCGACCCCGTGCGCGTTGGTGCCGGAGTAGGGGCGGAACCCAAAGATCCACGCATCGGGGTCGGGGCTGGTGAAAAGCGCTGCCGACTCGCAGGCAGTGAGCTCGACGTTGGCGGCGAGAACCGCGCGATAACCGAACCAGGAGCCGATGAGTGCGGCGGGACGATGACCGGCAGCGATAAGACGTGCCAGCGCAGTGGTCGCACGCGAAGTGAAGTCAGCAGCCGAGCCGGAGGAGGTAGACCGAGTGGACATAGGACATAAGCGTAGTGAGTGCGCATGCGCGCGATGATGGTAGGGGACAGTTCATGTGGACTTCATGAGGACTCCGTAAGGGACACAGTTCATCGCGATGGCAGGTCATCTATTACCCTGTTAGATATGTCTCGCATTTTCACAGCAGTTGCGTGGCCGTACGCTAACGGTCCGCGACATATCGGCCATGTTGCAGGTTTCGGAGTCCCCTCGGACGTTTTCGCTCGCTACCAGCGAATGATTGGCAATGACGTGCTGATGGTCTCCGGTACTGATGAGCATGGCACGCCGCTGCTTGTGCAAGCGGAGAAGGAAGGCGTTTCTGTCCAGGAATTGGCCGACCGTTACAACCGCCAGATTGTGCAGGACCTCGCGGGTCTGGGGCTTTCCTACGACCTGTTTACGCGCACTACCACGCGCAACCACTACGCGATTGTCCAGGAGCTCTTCCGCGGGCTCTACGAAAACGGCTACATGGTCAAGCAGACCACGATGGGTGCGATTTCCCCGTCGACAGGTCGGACGCTGCCGGATCGTTACATCGAAGGTACCTGCCCAATCTGTGGTGCGTCCGGTGCCCGCGGTGATCAGTGTGACAACTGCGGTAACCAGCTTGACCCGGCCGATTTGATTGATCCGGTGTCGAAAATCAACGGCGAGACCCCGAAGTTCGTTGAAACTGAGCACTTCCTGCTAGACCTGCCAGCGCTGGCAGAGGCCTTGACCGAGTGGCTTCAAGGGCGCAAGGACTGGCGCCCAAATGTGCTGAAATTCTCCCTGAACATCCTGAAGGACATCCGTCCGCGCGCAATGAGCCGTGACATTGACTGGGGTGTTCCGATTCCGCTGGAGGGCTGGTCGGAAAACGGAACCAAGAAACTATACGTTTGGTTCGACGCTGTCGTCGGTTACCTATCTGCTTCCATTGAGTGGGCCTGGCGCATCGGTGACCCGGAAGCGTGGCGCAAGTGGTGGAATGACCCGGAGGCGCTGTCCTACTACTTCATGGGCAAGGACAACATCACCTTCCACTCCCAGATTTGGCCGGCTGAGCTGCTGGGCTACCGTGGCGAAGGCTCCCGCGGAGGTAAAGTCGGGGAGCTCGGTGAGTTGAACCTGCCGACGGAGGTCGTCTCCTCGGAGTACCTGACCATGTCGGGCTCGAAGTTCTCCTCTTCCAAGGGCGTTGTCATCTATGTGAAGGACTTCCTGGCGGAGTTCGGTCCGGATCCGCTGCGCTACTTCATCGCCATGGCTGGTCCGGAAAACCAGGACACCGACTTCACCTGGGATGAGTTTGTCCGCCGCGTGAATAACGAGCTGGCCAACTCCTGGGGCAACCTGGTCAACCGCACCGTGTCCATGGCTTTCAAGAACTTCGGTGAGGTGCCAACTCCGGGCGAGCTCACCGACGCTGACCGTGAACTGCTCGACCTGGCTGAGCGCTCTTTCGCCGAGGTCGGCGACGCACTCGCACTGTCCCGTTTCCGCGCCGGTATTACTGCCGCAATGCACCTGGTCGGGGAGGCGAACGCCTACATTGCTGCGCAGGAGCCGTGGAAGCTGGCGAAGGACGAGTCCCAGCGTGAGCGTCTCGCCACTGTGTTGTGGACAGCGCTGCAGGTAGTCAGCGACGCCAATGTCCTGCTGACCCCGTACCTGCCGGAAAGCGCGCAGAAGGTCTTCGAGACCCTGGGCGGCGAGGGCATCTGGGCCGCAATGCCGGAAGTCCAGGAAGTCGAGGACGACATGCCGGTCGAACCGGTCGGCGCAGACCTGCCGGCAGAGGGCAGGAGCTACCCAATCATCACTGGTGACTACGTCAATCAGAAGGCCGCCTGGCATCGCTTCGACATTGAGCCGGGTACGCAGCTTGCCAAGCCGAAGCCGATTTTCTCCAAGCTCGACTCTGAGTTGGCTGAGCACGGCCCTGAGTGGGCACAGGTGAAGTAGGGGCTCAGTAGAGGTATGGGAAAGCGCAAACGCAAGATTGCAGAACCCGCGGAGTATCTCACTCCGCTGTTTGACGCCCACACGCATCTCGCGTCCTGTGGGGCGCAAACTCCGGAAGAGATTGCGGCGCTCATGGACCGGGCCGCCGCAGCGGGCGTCGTCGGAGTCTGCACGGTCGGCGATGGCATGCCGGAAACCGAACTGGCCTTTGCCGCTGCGCACGCGCACCCCAACGTCTGGGCCGCCGCCGCCATCCATCCGACGCGCGCGCACGAGCTTGACGACGACGCCAAGGCCCGCTTAACCGAAATGGCTGCCGACCCCAGGGTTGTGGCCGTGGGGGAGACGGGATTGGATTGGTACTGGCTGGATTCCCTCGACGGCTGCGCGTCGAAGAGCGAACAGCTGGCTGCGTTGCAGTGGCATATGGAGCTCGCAGCAACCGTCGGCAAGCCGTTGATGATTCATAACCGCGACGCCGATGAAGACCTGATGGCGGCGTTGGACGGCTACGACAATACGGTCATTTTGCACTGTTTCTCTTCGCCCATCGAGGTTGCCCGCGAAGCCATTGCACGCGGTTACCTGCTGAGTTTTACCGGCAACGTGACCTTCAAACGCAATGATTACCTGCGGCAGGCTGTGGCTGAGGCGCCGGCGGAGCAGCTGCTGGTGGAAACCGATGCCCCGTACATGACCGCGGAGCCTTTCCGAGGTGCGCGCAACGAGTCCACTTTTATCGGTCATCAGGCGCGTGCGATGGCCGCAGCCCGAGAAATCGGGGCGGAGGAGATGGCACAGATTTTGACGGATAATGCACGTCGGGTGTACGGCATTTAAGCACGTGCTGGCGTATTGCCGCCCCTGAGCTGTGGAAATGCAGCCGGGGCGGTTTGTTGTATTTCCCGTCACTTTTATCGATATATTTTAGACAACACTGAATCTTTACCGTACTGTTACAAACTGTATTTCTTTCATTTGCTAGCTGCCCCATCCTCCGAAAGGCTGTGACGAACCCCGTGAGTGCTGCGAAGAAGCGTCATCTCAATCGTGCTAATGACGGAGTCTCCACTTCGTCCAAGATTGCCGCAGGCGGTCTGGTCGCTGCTGTTGCTCTGGGTGGTACTGTCGCAGCATCCAACTATGACACCATCACCGTCGAAATCGACGGTAAGGTTGAGCAAATCGCAACCTGGTCCAAGGATGACAAGGCCATTCTGCAGAAGGCTGGTGTCGAAACCACCGGTGGCGACCTGGTTCAGCGTCAGGGCGATCTCACGGACGGCGGCAAGCTGGTCTACCGCTCTGCCAAGCCAGTCACGATGATTGTCGATGGCAAGCCGCAGGAGCACAAGACCAATGCCATCACTACCGATGAGCTGATTGAAGGTCTGAAGAAGCAGGGGCTCATCTCCGATAAGGACAAGGTCGAGGTCGAAAAGGGCGAGATTTCCGCTAAGGGAGTCGAACTCGACGTCGTTCGTGCCAAGAATATTGTGCTTCACGACGATGCCAAGGACATCGACCTGACCGTCCCGGCTATGACCGTCGGAGATGTGCTGGCTCAGCGTGGCATTGAACTGCGTGAAGATGACACCGTCGAGCCGGGTCTGGATGCTCCGGTCACCGAGGGGATGCGCATCGCTCTGTCTCGTCTGATTGATAAGACCATCACCGAGACTGAGGAGATTCCAGCTCACGAGAACATCATTGAAGATGATTCGATGTTCGAAGATGAGCGCATCGTTGAGCAGGAAGGTGAACCGGGCCAGGTAGAGCGTCAGGTCAAGGTCACCTCTCGCGATGGTGAAGAGCTCGGACGCGAGGTCCTGGAAGAAAAGGAGCTAAAGGCTCCGGGTATCTCCACTATTCGCCAGGGCACTAAGTCCCGCATTGCAGCTCCGGCTGCCGGCTACGGCGTGTGGGATCAGCTGGCTCAGTGTGAGTCCGGCGGCGACTGGGCTATCGATACCGGTAACGGTTTCTCCGGTGGTCTGCAGTTCACCGATTCCACTTGGGCAGCTTACGGCGGTACTGAGTATGCACCGCGTGCATCGCAGGCTTCCCGCGAGCAGCAGATTGCTGTCGCTGAGCGTGTCCAGGCTGGTCAGGGTTGGGGCGCATGGCCCGCTTGTACCGCTTCCATGGGGCTTCGTTAAAGCTAGTTCCGTCTAGCCATAACGAGCTAAGCCTATTTTTTGTGTTGACCCCGTAGTATCTAACTGTGACTAAAGCAGAAGTTTCTTTCTTGGGGCCGGTCGAAGTACGCGACTTGGCGGCGCAGTTGGATATTGTCCCGACGAAGAAATTGGGGCAGAACTTCGTCCACGACGCCAACACCGTGCGTCGAATTGTCGCTGCGGCGGACTTGCCGGAGGATTCCTACCCTGTTGAGGTTGGCCCCGGCTTGGGCTCGCTGACCCTCGGGCTGCTCGAACACTGCGGCCGCGCGGCGGCTGTTGAAATCGATTCGCGGCTGGCGGCGCGTCTGCCCCAGACAGTCACTGAGCGCGCCGAGGGCTGCGCACTTGAGCTCATTGAGAAAGACGCGCTGAAGGTCAGCCGCGAGGACTTTCAGACTGCCCCAGATGCGCTGGTGGCCAATCTGCCATACAACGTTTCTGTACCGGTGCTCCTGCACATGCTTGCCGAGCTGCCCACCATCCGTCGCGTGCTCGTGATGGTGCAGTCTGAGGTCGCTGACCGGCTGGCGGCTCAGCCGGGCTCCAAGATCTACGGTGTCCCCAGTGTCAAGGCCGCCTACTACGGCACAGTGCGTCGCGCCGGTGCCATTGGTCCGCACGTCTTCTGGCCGGTCCCCAAGGTTGATTCCGGGCTCGTTCGCATTGACTGCTACGCTCGCTCCGACGCTCCAGAGAACTCCAAGACCGCCGATGCCCCCGAGGCCCCGTGGGAAATCTCGCCGCAGTTCCGCGCACGCCTTTTCCCGCTTATCGACGCTGCTTTTGCGCAACGCCGCAAGACCCTCCGGGCGGCCCTATCGGGGATTTACGGATCTGGTGCCGCAGCCGAAGAGGCGCTTATGGCAGCGGGGATTGACCCCAAGCAGCGAGGAGAGAAGCTTGAAATTGCCGATTTCGTTCGTCTCGCTGAGGTCTCACGAGACCAGCGCTTTTAATAAAGGACAGGCAATCTTTCCCCATGCACCGTGACGACACCCCCAGTAGGGCCGAGATCGGCCGGCGCGAACCGCGCAGCCTGGCTTGGACTAAGTTCTGGCCTGACGACGACGGCTGGGTGTGCAACTGCATAGTTTTCCGCGGTGACCGCTTGCTGCTTCTGCTGCGTGAATACGAGGGCTTCCTCGGGGGCCAGTGGGATTTGCCCGGTGGCAAGCTAGACGCGGGGGAGGAGCCCGTGGAGGCCGCTGTGCGCGAACTGCGTGAAGAGGCCGGCTTGCGCGCAGCGGAGGTCAGCGAATTTGCCCATTATTCCAATCCGGACTTGGGCGGGGAGAATTTCCGCTTCCACACGGTGACCTTTCTAGTACGCGAGGCCGACGACACGCAGAATGTCCAGCTCAGCGGCGAGCATCCGGAATTTAAATGGGTAACCCGAGAGCAGTTCGATGAGCTGCCGGTGGCCTGGTATGTCCGGCGTGTGCTTGGCAACGTCGAATGGGGCACAATAAATACTCATCATGGCGAATCTGATTAATTGCGAGAATATTTCTAAGTCCTTCGGGCTCAAGACTCTGCTCGACGGCGTCAGCCTCGGTGTTCAAGAGGGCGACCGCATCGGTGTTGTCGGTTTGAACGGTGGCGGCAAGTCCACACTGCTGAAGATTCTGGCAGGCGTGGAGCCAGCGGACTCCGGACGTATTTCGCGAGCCAACGACATGGCCATGGCGCATGTCACCCAGGGCGCCGAGCTCGACCCGAATTCCACCGTGTTTGAGTGCGTCATTGCACCGCTGGGACTCGCTGAACACGAGTGGGCGGGTAACGCTTCCATCCGCGAGGTCCTCGATGGCATCGGTATCAATGACCTCGGTATGGATACCAAGGTCGCCAATCTCTCCGGTGGTGAGCGCCGTCGCGTTAACCTGGCGGCCGCGCTGGTCCGAGATCTGGATCTGCTCATTCTCGATGAGCCAACGAACCACCTCGATATTGAGGGTGTGCAGTGGTTGGCCGATCATGTTCTTTCGCGCCGGGCAGCCCTGGTCGTCGTCACGCACGATCGTTGGTTCCTGGATACCGTTGCCACGAAGACGTGGGAAGTCCACGATGGCACCGTCGATTTTTACGATGGCGGTTACAACGACTGGACGTTCGCGCGTGCCGAGCGTGCGCGCCAAGCCGATGCCGCCGAGCAGCGTCGCCAGAACCTTGCGCGTAAGGAACTCGCGTGGTTGCGCCGGGGTGCGCCGGCCCGCACCTCGAAGCCTCGCTACCGCATCGAAGCAGCTGAGGCTCTCATCGCCGATGTCCCGGCGCCGCGTGATTCCGTGGAGTTGATGGCGTTTTCGCAGCGTCGACAGGGCAAGGTGGTCGTAGAGCTAGAGCATGCGTCCCTGGAAACGCCCGATGGTAGGGAATTGCTTAACGACGTCACGTGGCGTCTGGCCCCCGGCGAGCGCATTGGCCTGGTCGGTGTCAACGGCTCGGGTAAGACGACTTTGTTGCGCGCATTGGCGGGAGACTACCCCTTAAGCGATGGCAAGCGGATTGAGGGCAAGACGGTGCGTCTGGGTTGGCTGCGACAGGAGCTCGATGATCTGCCGCTGGATATGCGTGTGCTCGACGCTGTGGAGGACGTGGCGACCTACATTGACCTGGGCAAGAAGCAGATTAGCGCCTCGCAACTGGCGGAGCGACTGGGTTTTTCCCCGAAGCGGCAGCGCACCCCAATCGCAGACCTCTCCGGCGGTGAGCGTCGCCGCTTGCAACTCACACGCGTGTTGATGAGTGAGCCGAACTTCCTGCTGCTCGACGAGCCGACGAATGACCTGGATATTGACACGCTGCAGGAATTGGAAGACCTGCTGGACAATTGGCCGGGCACGTTGGTGGTCATCTCGCACGACCGCTACCTGATTGAGCGTATTGCCGACTCGACCTGGGCCCTCTTCGGCGATGGCGAGCTGACGAACTTGCCAGGCGGGATTAGTCAGTACCTCCAGCGTCGCGCACAGCTGGCTGACTCGGCCGCTAGTGGTGGTGCCTCTCAAGCAAATGCCGGTAGTCCGCAGACCCGTGGCGCAGCTTCAGAGGAGGATACCTCGAAGCTCTCGGCTGCGGAAGCTCATGCTGTCCAGAAGAAGATGAGTGCTCTGGAGCGGAAGATGGCGAAGCTCAGCCAGCAAGAAAGTGAACTGCATGCGCAGATGGCGGAAGCGAGTGCTGATGTAGCCAACTTGGACACACAAAAGCTGGCGGACCTCGATCGCCGTGCTGCGGAGGTGGTTGAGCAGAAGGCAGAGCTGGAGATGGAGTGGCTGGAGCTAGGGGAGCAGCTCGAGGGCTAGCATCTTACTTCAGCTACTAGCCGAACATTTTAGGTATGAGCCGGGTACTCGTGGTCAGCGTGCCCGGTTCTTTCAATTTGCACCGTGGCGTGTTCAATCCCGTGGACGTCGTGAAGCAGTGCCTGCGCGCGGTCGAGCAATGCGTGCTCGTCGCCGTTGGGGAGCGTGTCGCAGCGCACGAGATGGACAGATGCCAGTAGGTCGCTGCCGTTGAGGGACCAGACGTGGAGATCGTGGACATCGACCACTCCGTCCAAGTCAGACAGGTCAGCAGTGATTCTCTCAGTGTCGACGCCCTTCGGGGTGTACTCCAGCAACACGTGGAGACAGTCGCGCACCAGAACGGCGGCTCGGGGGACGATGAAGAGCGCAATCACGATAGAGACCACCGAGTCGATGGCAGTCCAGCCGGTGTATGCGATAGCGATAGCGGAGATAATGACGGCGACCGAACCAGCGGCGTCGACAAGCACGTGCAGATACGCGCCGCGGACGTTGACGCTTTCCTTGGCAGCGCCGGCGAGCAGAAACGCCGCAATCACATTGGTGAGCAGGCCGATGACTGCGATGATGAGCATCGACGTGGTTTGAATCTCAGATTGCTCCACTGACCCGAATCGCCGGATTGCGCCCCAGAGAATCACAGCGGCAATGATGAAAACTGTCAGACCGTTGACGAGAGCAGTCAGAACCTCAACACGACGGTACCCGTACGTCGCGCGGTGATTGGCTCCGCGCTGGGCGATAGCCAAACCGGCAACTGCCATAAGCAGGCCTGCGGAGTCCGTCACCATATGGCCGGCATCTGCCAGCAGCGCCAGTGAACCCGAGACCAAGCCGCCGATGAGCTCGGCGAGAAATACGACAAGAGTTAGACCCGCAGCTGCGAGCAGGCGACGGGCAGGAGTATTCGCGGGGTCAATATGAGCGTGGTCATGGCCGTGTGAATGACCGTGTGAATGACCGTGGCCGTGTGAGTGGCCAGAGTGTTCAGTTGTGTCCATAACCCCTAATGATAACAGGGCTATTCAGCCTCCGGAAGATAGCTATCCGCCCACGCATAAATCAGGTCAGCAGCGCGCGCGGCGGACTTAGCGCGAGTGAGCAAGTGGTCTGCGCGATCCAAGCTCATCAGGGATTTTGGATAGCGAGAGACCTGGAAAATCTTCTGGGCGCTATCGATACCAACAGTCTGGTCGGTCGGGGAGTGCAGAATAAGCAGTGGCTTGCGCAGCTGGCTGAGATAAACCTCCGGGTTGTAGTCCGCCAACACTTCCAAGAACTCACGGGAGATGGGAATGCCACGACCTTCAATCTGCAGAACCTGCGTGCCGTGCTCATCGACCGTCGAAATGTCACCGGCGATGCGCACAATCGAGTGTGCCGGATCGAAGGGTGCACCGATTGTCGCTACCGCCTTGATTTTCGGCATATCGTGGCCGGCGTTCAGCGCCGCTGCGCCACCGAGCGAGTGCCCAATCAGTAGCGAGGGGGCCTCAAATTCTGCCTCCATGAACTCGTAGGCGGCCTTAAGGTCATCGATGTTGGTCTGGAACGTCGTCTCACCGAAATCACCAGTGGACTGCCCGAGGCCAGTGAAGTCGAACCGGAATGCCGCAATGCCCTTCTTCGCCAGCGCCTTGCAGGTGCGTGACGCGCCGGGCACCATCCGATTACACGTGAAGCAATGACCAAATAGCGCCCACGCGCGTGGCTGACCGTCCGGCAAATCAATTGATGCAGCCAGAGTCTCGCCGGTCGATCCCGTAAATTTTAGGTGCTTTGTTGGCATAGGTTATATCCGCGTCTCAGTGTGTGCTCAATGTGTGTACGTTTTCGCTTTACGACGCCCGTTGTGGTGGCGACCGTACGCAATATTAAGCCCGGGTGCCACAAATAAGTGAGGGATTGGGCGAAAAATTCGACCAATCCCTCAATCTCCTAGTGGCTGTGAGTTAACGCACCGGAACCCCCGGCCCCAGCGGAATGCCCGCGAGATACCAGAGGACGAAGAATAGGAACCAGCCCACCATCATGCACAGCGAGTACGGGATAGCCAGCGACATCAGCGTGCCGACACCCGCAGGCTTGTAGTACTTCTGCAGGAAAGTCAGCGCCAGCGCAAAGTACGGCGACATCGGCGTAATGATGTTGGTCGGGGAGTCACCAATACGGAATAGCTGCTGGGAGACCTCTGGAGAGACGTTGACGTACATCAGCATCGGCACAACGACCGGCGCCATCAGAGCCCACTGTGCGGAGCCCGAGGTAATCAGCAGGTTGAGAACAGCCACCATCAGGACGAAGGCAGCAAAGAGCAACAGCGGCGGCAGATCCGCCTTGGTCAGGAATTCGGAGCCCTTGATAGCGGTCCACTGGCCGATATTGGACCACTTGAAGTAGGCCGTGAACTGCGAGACGGCGAAGAAGAGCACCATCATTGTGGTCAGTGTGCCCAGGCCGCGTTCCATGAAGGCGGGCACGTCTGCTGAGGAGGTGATGGTTTTGGCACCGATGCCGTACGCAATGCCGACCACTGCGAAGAAGAGGGCGATGGACGCCACGACGTCGGTAAGCAGCACGGAATTCAAGATGCCGTCGCCTTCGCCGCGCAGAGGCGAACCCGGGATGAACAGGGCAGCGAACCAAAGCGCCAGGAAGATGACAGCGGCGATGTTGCCGTAGCGGAGGCCACGTCGTTCGGCATCGTTGAGGATTAGCTTGTCGCGGCCATTGCTGGAGCTGCTAGATGCGGTGTTCCGCTCCTCCTTCTTGGCGTTTTCCTCGGCAGCTTCCTCCGAAGCGCCCGGTTTGGTGAATTCCGCGGCATCGTGGTCAATGTGGTCGTCGTGGACGGTCTTCTCCACGTGCTTGGTAATAAACAGTTCAGTAACGGCGGTAATAATCAGAGCCAGCACAATCGACGAGGCCATAGTGAAGAAGTAGTTGGCCAGCGGTGAAACTACGTATTCCGGATCCACGAAGTGCGCTGCATGCGTGGAGATACCTGCCAGCAGCACATCGGTGATGTTGAGCACCAGTGACGAATTGAACCCGGCCGACGAGGCGGCAAAGGCGACCATCGCACCGACAATAGGGTTACGACCAACTGCGGCGAATGAGGCGGCACCCAGCGGAATGAGAATCACGTAGACGGCATCAGAAGCGATTGAACCAGTCACGCCGGCCAGTGCAACAATGAATGTCAGCAGGACAGGGGAGTGCACCTTGGAAATTGCCGCGCGGATTGCCGAGCCGATGTAACCGGAGTACTCCGCAATTGCGACACCGAGCATGCACACCAGAATCAGGCCAACTGGTGCGAAGTCCGTGAAGTTCGTTACCGCCTCAGAGACCATCTTTTGCAGGTACTCTGCGGTAGCAAGGCTTTCCACCTCGATGATGTCACCCGACGCGGGATCCTTGGCCTGCATACCCGCAGCCTCACCGAGCCACGAAGAAACGATGACTACACCGGCAAGAATCACGAATAGCCAAAATGGATTTGGCAGTGCGTTGCCGATACGTTCCAGTGTTGCTAGGAACCCCTTTGGCTTCGGTGGCGCTTTGTCCGGTTCCAACGTTTTTGACTGTCCCATATATATAAATCCCTCTGTGTTAGACGTTGGTAAAAGGTTAGGGGAAAGTAAGTTGCGTCACAACGTAAAAGGCCAGAGGCATATGTATGTCGGGTGCGAGCAGGCGCATAAGGGAAAGTTAAGGGAATAGCTAGGGAATAGCTGTAGTGCACCTTCTTCGACTAGAGTTAATCAGGTTATGGGCAAGAAGAAGTCGAAGAAAGAAAAGGTCAGCGCCAACAACGCGGTGGTGGCCACCAATCGTCGTGCCCGCCATGACTACAACATTCTGGACACCTACGAATGCGGTGTCGTTCTCGTGGGCACTGAGGTCAAGGCGCTGCGCGAGGGCAAAGCATCGCTTAATGACGCCTTCGCGACCATCGACGACGGCGAAGTGTGGCTCCGCGGGCTGCATATCCCGGAGTACTCCTACGGTTCGTGGACTAATCACTCACCGCGTCGCTCGCGCAAGCTGTTGTTGCACCGCAAGGAGATTGACACCCTGTGGGGCAAGGTCCGCGATGGCAACAACACGCTTGTACCCCTGAAGCTGTATTTCACCGACGGCCGCTTGAAGGTCGAGCTCGCACTCGCCCGCGGTAAGCAGGATTATGACAAGCGCCAGGACATCAAGCGCCGCACGGAGGAGCGCGAAGCTACTCGTGCGCTGGGCCGTCGTGTGAAGGGCATCAAGGGGTAAAAGAGGTCTTCATTAGAAGAAACCCTTTTTAGAAGGGGAACTCAGTCGCATCGACTGGGAGGATGAGTAGGCCAATGACGTTTTCGTGACGGTCAAAGGCAACTCGAGCCATCCATTCGCCAGCCTCATGTTTGAGGGTGGTGATGACGAGACTTGTGCCGAGAATCTTCGACAGGAGTTTCTGCGAGGTCGGTTCCTTAGTCCTGGTTCCCCCGAGGCTGGTGACTTGGGTGTCGTCGAAAGATTCGAACGCCCCAGTCTCGGTGAGAACATCTTCCCAGACAGAGTAGATAGTGGACCAGGGGAGATCCTTCCGGAGCTTTGGGGAAATCATGCTTACGGTTTCTGCTTCTTCGCCGTTGATGATGTGGCGAAGGAATTTTTCGCCGAGCTCGGCGATATGTGTAGTTTTTGTGGCAGTCATCAATTCTCCTGAAACGGGGTTTTGGACACTTCCGAACCGCTTGAATGCCGCTTGCCGGGAGATATTGAGTACATTTCCAATCTCTGCCCATGAATGGCCCGCTGCGCGAGCCTGCGCCACGGCATCTTCAAGTTCTTGTTCGGCAATGTTCGTTGCTTGCAGTCGGTGACGGATTGTCGTCAATGGATCCATGACTGCAGTCAACCATTGGTTGACGTCAGTGTCAACCCGGAGTTGACATTCGGGGGGGGCTGTGGGCCTTGCGGCGAAGCTTGTTGACTTTTCCCGTCGTAAAGCGTTATTCTTGAACATCCTTTGAGCGCAACGCACTTTCCCGTGCTCGAAGGCATTGTATGGGGCTGACATGGTTTCGACACCGTACAGTGAGCCAGGGGAAGCGTGCCGGTGCAGGCTAGAGACCACCGTTTAAGCGTCGTAGCAACTGATTAAGCGCCGAGAACACTCAGCGCGACTACGCTCTCGCTGCCTAATTAAGCGACTAGCGTGTCTGTCAGACCGGGCTTGCCCTTTGGTCCGGACCCTGGCATCGACTTAAAAGGGCTCGCCCGATGGGGGTGCCGTAAGGCTCATCGGGGATCTTCTTACTTGCGGCTGGGCCCGTCATTCGGACATGTTTGCCTGAGCCGAAGGGTCGAGTAGAGGCGATCGTGCGAACTGCGCACGGAGAAGCCCTGGCGAGTTGGCGGTGGACCCGAGTTCAATTCTCGGCAGCTCCACAAATGAAATCCCCGGTCATTACGACCGGGGATTTTTCGTTGTACTTGAAGACGTCTGAGCGACGTCGAAAGACCTTAGAAGGTGCTCTTGTAGACGTTGGCGATAGTGGTGCCAGCAACTGCCGAACCGTGGAAGGTCGGGTGGTTGGTCATGTTGTAGGAAGCAACATCGGTATCCAGAATTGCGGAGACCTGACGCTCACCGTCCGGACCGCACATTGCGACGTCGATGTTGGTGACCTCCTTCATGTTGACGAAACCGATACCGGATTCAGCGGCAGCACGCATCTGGCGGTTCTGCAGAGCCATCTCAAAGTGGTGCATACCGGCAGCCGGAATGTGCGGTGCAAAACCTGCGGCGTTAACCGGGCAAGCGTAGTGAGTCGGGTCATTAGAGGTGAAAGCCGGGTAACCAATCAGCATGACGCGAGCAGTTGGGTTAGCGGCCTTGATCTTCTCCACAGCGGCCACAACGTTGGTGGTGTACAGGTCATCCTGAACCGGCATTGGCAGCACAGCGCCCTGCATCGCGTCATTGGCGCCAACGTAGATGGTTACTAGCTGGGTAGCCGGGCCGAGGGAGCCCTGAGCGATGGCGTTGTCAACCTGGCCCATCAGGGACTTCTGCGGCTGAGTCGGCATGAAAGCGGTAGTGCCGTTGCAGGAGTAGTCGTGCAGTTCAAGACCAGTCTCACGAGCAACGTGAGAGCCGATGTTCGAGACCGAAATCGGGCAGCCACCACGGCCCGGTACGGCTGGATCGGACTGACCCGGGTTAGCAGCGAAGGAATCGCCGAAGGCAACGTAGTTACCAGTAGGAAGAGCGTTGGCAACACCACCGGTCAGGAGGGAGGCTGCCAGCGCAGAAGCTGCAGCTGCCGAGGCTGCTGCACGGCGAACAACGTTGTTCTTCATAATTAAAAACCTCTTAGTTGAAAACCTATAGAAGGAAAAACTCGCGCTACACTCGCGATTTCTTCGCCACAGACCGTCCCTGGAAGAACCAAGTCCGACAGAACCAAGTCCGACAGAACCCTGAGCGGATACTTAGAGACGCGCCTTTATCACTTTGTTATACAACTAGGTTCTAAGTCCGATGTCAACCGGAATCAGCTAGTTATATGTATATTCGGCGCTTTCAATACCTCTTTTTGTCTCTTATCGCTGGTAGGTGGATTTATGAGGCGCTTCCGAACGTGGAATACAACGCAGCGATGACACCATCGGCTACCCCAGAACCATCTTTTAGCTCAATCTCATCTTCAGCAAAGGGCCCACGCTCATCCAGTTCCGCCTCTGTGGGGCGAGGTTGGATCAGTGTTAGGTGTGGACCTTCGCTGATAACACCACTGAAAAGACGTGCCTGGCGAGCCGCCTCACCATCCGCCTGTGCCCGCACCTCGTCCAGGGATGCACCCTCAAAGCTGTCCGCCTGCTCCGGAGCGATGACCATTATTTCCTGCGCTAACACGGCACCGACGACACCTGCCGGCCACGATGTCCGAGCGATAAAGTCCGCCAACTCAGGGCTACCACCTTCAATTCCCTCGGGGAGAGGTTCCTGCGCAACGACGGTCAGCGGGGCGCTGTCAATCAGCTCGTCGGCAAGCACGTCGGCAAGCGCGGCGGTGGGGACGAGGGCGAAGAGACTCGGGGCGCGGTCCCAACCTTCGGCGTGGACGTATTCGACAGCCTCGCGTACGGCGCGATTGAGTGCCTGCTGGCTGAGATGAGTCTGAGTTCCGCTGTTTTCGCTCATGACGCTTGACGACGCCCCTTTCCTGGCAACGCTGTATTAACAACATCCTTAGTCAAATGTTAGGAACTTTATTTAGAGTAGATGACAGATATGCGTACGACCGACTTACCAGCTCGCTGGCAAGTCAAGTTCAACTTGGACAGGAGAGACGTTGTCTCTAAACCAGACTCGACCGAGACGATCGGCGGGTGGCCGCCCGGGGTGGCTGGCAATTACCGTGTTGGTGATTGCCGCGCTGACCTTTGTTATTCCAATCGCCGTCAATTTTTATACGGACTTTCAGTGGTTCGGTGAAGTGGACTATCGAGGGGTATTCGCCACCACGTGGCTCACTCGTATCGTCCTGTTTATCACCGTAGGCCTGATAACGGGCGCACTGACATTTCTATCTATGTGGCTGGCGTGGCGCTCGCGGCCCGTCGACCTCGGACTGACGGATCCACGCAGCCCGCAGGCAGTGTACCGACGGATGGCTGAATCCGGTTCGAAGTCGATGTTCACCACGCTGCCCGTTGTATTCGGCGTACTCGGTGGCCTTGTGGGGCAGGGTAATTGGCAGACGGTGCAGCTGTTCTTAAATCGGCAGTCCTTCGGTGAGACTGACCCGCAGTACGGCAAGGACTTGGGCTTCTATGCATTCCAGTTGCCGCTGTGGTCGTACATCATTTCGACGCTGGTTGTCCTGGTAGTTATTGCGTTCCTGCTGTCGCTGGTGACGCATTACTTCCTTGGTGGCATCCGCCCAGGTAACCCGACTACAGGGGAGAAGACCCGCGTTTCCAATGCGGCTCGTGCGCAGTTGGCGTGCTGGGCCGGTGTTTTCATGCTGCTCAAGGCTGTGTCTTACTGGCTGGACCGCTATGAGCTGCTGAATAACAAGCAGAAGACCTTCACCGGTGGTTCCTACACCGATATCAATGCGCTGCTGCCGGCGAAGATTACGCTGCTGGTCATCGCAATCGTCGTGGCCGCTGCATTCTTCGCGGCCATTTTCCTGCGCAATCTTTCGATCCCGGCGTTTGCCACCGTGCTGATGTTGGTTTCCGCAGGTCTGATTGGCGTGGCCTGGCCGATGGCAGTTGAGCAGTTCTCAGTTAACCCGAACCGCGCTTCCAAGGAACGCGAATACATTGCGCGCAATATTGAATCGACGCGCTACCACTACGGGCTTACTGACGACAAGGTGAAGGTTGAGCGCGACTGGGGTGTTCCGGCTGAAAAGGAAGGCGATAAGGAAGCCGCGAAGGAAGGTGCGGACTCGATTTCCCGCGATGCTGCGACGCTGGCCAATATCCGAATCCTGGATCCGGAAGTGCTGCCACGTACCTTCACGCAGCAGCGCCAGCTGAAGAACTTCTATGGTTTCTCCGATCCGCTTGCCATTGACCGCTACCAGATCGATGGTGCGTCCCGTGACTTCATCGTCGCTGCTCGTGAACTGAACCCGCAGACGCTGCAGGGTAACCAGACTGACTGGATTAACCGTCACACGGTCTACACCCACGGCAATGGTTTCGTTGCTGCGCCGGCTAATAAGGTCGACGAGGTTGCCTCCGAGTCCGGTTCCGCCCGCGGCGGTTACCCGCTGTATACCGTGGCTGACCTGTTCGAGTCCGAGGACCCGAACGGCATGAACCTGAACCTGAAGCAGCCGCGTATCTACTACGGCCCGGTTATCGCCAACAGCGATGCCGACTATGCGATTGTTGGCGGTAACGGTGACGGCAAGGACTATGAGTACGATGCCGACGGCCGTAACTTCACCTACGACGGTGAGGGCGGTGTTGGCGTAGGCGGGCTTGCCAGCCGCATGATTTTCGCCACCCGTTACCAGGAACTCAACATCCTGCTGTCCGACCGCATTGGGCCGGACTCCAAGATCATCTACAACCGCGATCCGCGTGACCGTGTTCAGAAGGTCGCCCCGTGGCTGACCACTGACACCAAGACCTATCCGGCTGTAGTCGATGGCCGTATGAAGTGGATCGTCGACGGCTACACCACGCTGGCCAAGATGCCGTACTCCCAGCGCATGAGCCTCCAGGAAACCACACAGGACTCCATTAACCCGGATGGCACTCCACGCCCGCTGCCGAACAGCGAGGTCAGCTACATCCGCAACTCGGTCAAGGCGACCGTCGATGCCTACGATGGCACCGTTGAGCTCTACGAGTTCGATGAGAAGGATCCGGTGCTCAAGGCCTGGGAGGGTGTCTTCCCGGATGTGGTGAAGCCAAAGTCGGAGATTTCCGAGGAGCTGCAGGAGCACCTGCGCTACCCGGAGGACTTGTTTAAGGTTCAGCGTGAGCTGATGGCCAAGTACCACGTCAGCGATCCGGGCGTGTTCTTCGCCAATGACTCCTTCTGGTCCGTCCCGTCCGATCCGACCGCGCCGGAAGAGCAGAACCTCTCCCAGCCGCCGTACTACGTTGTCGCTTCCGATCCGAAGACCGGAAAGCCGAGCTTCCAGCTGATTTCCGCCTTCCGCGGTCTGGAGCGCGAGTTCCTCGCCGCCCAGATGAGCGCTTCCTCCGATCCGGAGACGTACGGTCAAATCACCATCCGTGCCCTGCCGACCAACACCCAGACCATGGGTCCACGGCAGGCGCAGGACACGATGATGTCCGCAGATGAGGTCGCCCAGGACCGTACTCTGCTCGAGGGCACGAACGTGGTCACCAACGGTAACCTGCTGACGCTGCCGGTCGGCGATGGCGAGATTCTCTACGTCGAACCGGTCTACACCCAGCGCAAGGGCCAGGAGACCGCATTCCCGAAGCTGCTGCGTATTCTCGTCGCTTACCGCGGTCAGGTGGGCTATGGCGCCACGGTCACTGAGGCTCTGAGTCAGGTCGGTATCGATGCTTCCGCCGCGACCAAGGTCCGCGGTGAGGAAGAGACTGAGGAGCAGTCGGCGGATAAGGACAAGGATGCCGCCGACGCTGAGTCCGACGACGAGGCACCGAAGGAAGAGCGCAAGGTTGATGTCGCCGCGCGTGACGACGCCGCTCGCCGTATCTCCGACGCACTGCAAAAGCTTAACGACGCTCAGAAGAACGGTGACTACGCGGCACAGGGCCAGGCACTTGCCGAGCTCGACCGCGCTGCCGCTGACTACCAGAAGGCCAACGGCCAGTAAGACGTGCAACGAGTAGTTAACCGAGAATCATAGGTTTCTATGGTCCGAAGACTCCCTAGGTTGTAGCGAAATTGGCTATGACCTGGGGATTGGTCTTTGTTGGGAGCGTCGTGCTACAGTTACTTCTCGTTGGTCAGAGAGACCAGCGCCCGCTGTGAGTGCTTGTAAAAGCCAGGACAGTTGACGCGGGGTGGAGCAGCTCGGTAGCTCGCTGGGCTCATAACCCAGAGGTCGTTGGTTCGAATCCAGCCCCCGCCACTAAGTTGGAACCCTCGGTTCGCGAAAGCGAACCGGGGGTTTCTTGCATTTGGGGAACGCGACGGGGGAGAAGGTCGGTCACTTCAATATTGAAATAGGCGGCTATCGCAAAAATTTCTGCGAGAGACCATGAAATCTGTCCGCGCACTTTCCGCCCTAGCGTCTGCCCTGAAATACCGAGGGCGTCGCCCAGCATCTTTCTTGTTACTCGATGGGTAAACATTAGTTGATTGACGGTGATGCCGATTGCCTCGTCGGCTGTGTAGCTTTTTTGAATCGATTTCGCTGTCATAGGCGCAACAGTACATGAGTGGCGAATATGGCGCAATGTGTGCGCTTGACGTACAAGGCGCAAGCCGTTACATTCGTGTTCATGAGTGAACGAGATACGCACAAAATGGATGAATCGGAGTGGCTTTCATCCGGTGAGGCTTCCGCACTATTGCCGTCGGTAACCCGTCGGACGGTGCAAGCGTGGGCTTCGAAGGGGCAGTTTCCCAACGCAATTCAGTTGCCTTCTGGGCAATGGCGCATCCCCCGCAAGGATGTTGAAGCGATTCTGGGGGATGCTGCGCAATGACAAAGCAAAAGAAAAGCGCTACTACCTCTGCCAAGGTAGTAGCGCTTCGAAAGACCGTAGTCTCACCAACAGGACTTAATTTTACACAGACCTCAGGAGTCCGTCTAGGGCATTGGTTCAGCCTGTCGAATATCCACTCTGGGAAGGGGTGGGACTGGTAATGGGCTTTGCAGAAATGGGTATCTGTGTCGAGCATGTTCACGTGCTCAAGCCAGCGTGCAAGTTCACGCTGACGATGCTCGCTGACCGAGCAGATCCGTTTAATGACCCGGACAAGACCGAGCGACGTACTGATGGGCGAGCGGTGTGCTGGCCTTCGGTACAGGATCTGGCGCGCAGGACCGGGCAATCTCGGTCAACGGTTCAACGGCAACTCAAGGAGCTGGAGCAACTCGGCATTATCGAAATCCAGCGCCGCTGGGTTCGCAATGAACACGGCCAAGCTCGACAGACGACGAGCAAATACATCATCAATCTGCCAGGCATGCTCGCCGGGCATTTTCAACAGGAGAAAGCGGGTAAGAGTGTCAAAATGACACCCTTACCCGACAAAACCAAAACCGCAGGTCAGGCTAAGAGTGTCAAAATGACACCCAAACAAAGTAAGAGTGTCAAAAACGGCAAAAGTAAGAGTGTCAACAGTGACACCCCATATAACTACCAAGGGTTAACTACCACCCCCTCCCCTCCATCCCCTCCGGTCGACGCTGCGGCAGAGCCGAGGGAGCAGGGTTCGGCGGAGCCTCACTCGGGTGAGCCTGGCGGCTCATCGGGGCGGGGGAGTGCTCCCGACGCTCACGCCGGGGCGGTGGACGCGCCTGCCGGCGACGTCCACGATGGCCGCGGCGAAACTTTCGACCGTCATCGTTCGGCGCTCAGTGCCTCGGAGAGCGTTCAGCGATCCGCTGAGAGGGTGAATCCTGAAAAAGCGCCGCAATCCCCGGAGAATGTCCATGAGGGGGCAGAATCGGCCATTTCTGAGCCGATGCCTGGGTATGAAAATCACAATGATGTGATTTCGGAGGATTCCGCCCTCGTCGCTGATGTGTTGCCGGAGGAGATGCAGGCGGTTCCATTGCGGGAGTATCCGCGCATCGCTGCGGCCATTCGTGACCGTTTGGACGCGGGGTGGAGTCGTGAGCAGATGCATCGCGTGTTGGCTTCCCGGGGGCTTCCCGGTCATGTGCGGCACCTGACTGCCCTAGTCATGGCCCGTTTCCGGGATGACCTGCCAGTCGATAATCCACCTGTGTGGAATGTGTCAGTTCCCGACCAGAGGGGGCATCGACCGTGGTCGAAGCTGCTGGCATCGGGTCGTGTCGTCGAGGCACGAGATCTCGATATGGGGCAGGTGGCAATCGACCATCATGCCGCCAAAGCGGCAGGTCTTGATTATGCGCAAGGCAGCCGCTGGGCATTTCTCGATGCCGTAGATGTGACCGGCTATCTGACCAGCTAAATCACTGTTTGGAAGACCTGGGGCGGAAGATGGATTTGAGAGTAACACCTGGTGAGCTCGAAGAGCTTCGACTCATTCGAGCGGTGCATGCTGCGCTAGCTGATGGACTGTGCGCGACCGGTGATGCATCGCCGCATCTGTGGGACGCGGCGGTCGCAGGAGAACCGAGGAAAGCGGTGGAACGGCGCTATGCGCAAGCAATAGCGATTTGCGAGCAATGTCCCGTTCGGCAGTTGTGTCACGGACTCGCGGAGGCACTGCCGGAAACGTCCGGGGTGTGGGGCGGTGAGGTCTACGAGGATCCCACCAAGCGCGCTTATCAATCACGCAAGACCGTAGACGGAAAGCAGCGAAAGGCTCGTCTCCGGCTGAAAGTGCTGGTGAGACAGCGAGTTGCATGCGACGTTACATAACAGCAATGAATGTGATGCACCCCACCAATTAGGGTAGCGCCTTAAAAGTATTTCCTTAAAAAAATTTAATTACATCGTCGTCATTCGACGACAAAACAAAAGTCCCCGGTTCGCAGACGAGATTGCAGTCACAACTGCGAGCCGGGGACGGAGGTGACCTGTGTAGAGCATTTCGCTTAACACGGTCAGCTCCATTCTGTCATGGATTGGGGAAAATAGATGAAATTTGGAATCCGTGTTGGCGGTCTAGCTGCAGGTATCGCTGCGGGGGCCTTGCTTGGCGCTCCGCTTGCTATGGCCGCACCTACCGCTGATGACGCACCGGTACAGCCGGGCACTGCTACAGCTGCACCGGCAGCACCGAAGCCGGGCACTGAGGATGCGGCTGCAGAACCGTCTTCGCAGCCTGGTACGGAGACAGAGGCTCCGGTTGAGCAGTCCCAGCCGGGTACCGCTACTGAGACTGCGGACAGCGAATCGGAAGCCGCCGAGACTACCACTAACGAGCCGCAGACTCAGCCGGGTACGGAGACTCCCACCGCAGAGGAAGAGTCGCAGGCCTCAACAACAGAAACCGAGGGCGATCAACAGTCGCAGCCGGGTACCGTAACCGAGTCTGCTACGCAGCAGGAGGTTCCGGTTGAGCAGACTCAGCCGGGTACCGCTACTGAAGCTCCGGACAGTGAACCGGAAGCCGCGGCGGCGACTACCGATGAGCCAGCTGAGGCTACGCCTCCGGCTGCCCCGACCGCCACCTCTCAGACAAACACTGAGACAGCGTCCGTGCCGACGTCGACCGACTCCACCCCGGTCGAGCAGCCTACGGTGGAGCAGGCCAATACCGCTTCCTCACAAAAGGAGACTCCGGCGACCACTCCGGCTGCGGAGAATGAACAGTCGGAACAGCCTTCTGCTACTGCGCAGGAAGCTCCAGCGGGCACCCCGGCACCCCAGGCAACTAATGAGAAGGTACGCAAGACCGATACGCTGACCGGCAAGCTCACGGTTGACGCACCTGAGCACAAGAGTGAATTCGATGCCACTGTCGATCGACAGTGGAACCTCCAGAAGGCATCGCTGACAACCACGGACAACACCATCACTGTGGATATTCCCGCTGGGCATGCTGCGGTGAGCACGCCGAAGGTAGCAGTAGAGGTGTCTACGAACGGCAATATCGTAGAGACTGGGCAGCAGGCTGTCGCTAAGCACGTCGAACGTGGCCAGGCAGCAATCGACAAGGTAACGCCGCAGCCGGTTAAGGATGCACAGGCTGCCGTGGCGAAGGCACAGCAGCAGGTCAATGACACCGTCTCGCAGGTGCGTGAAGAAGCCTTTGATGCGGCAGCTGGACAGGCTCCTGCATCTGCACAGGTAACCGTCGAGGACACGACGGTTACTGGCTCCTATGACGCAGACACCTCGGACTCGCCAGAGGTGTAATGGAAATGGGGAGCCAGAGTTGGTTTGACCAGGCCGCAGCTCGGCGGCAGGAACGCGAAGCAAAAGAGGAGGCGGCCGAAACCGTCGATTCTGCAAACGACGTCGATGCAGAAGCAACGTCTTTGCATTCTGTGCAGTCCGAATCTTCGGCGCAATCTCGCGCTCTGCCTCCCACTCCACAGAAGCCAGATCTGCGCACCCGATTGCTAGCCAAGCCGAAAACGGGCGCAGCGACCGCTGGAACGAAAAATACGTCAGCGTCATCGAAAACCGCAGTGATGTTGATGATCTGTGCGGTCATGCTCGGGATTGGATTGGTCGGAGCAGCAACCGCATTGGTGTTGATGACCAATGATGATGAGCCAGCGCCGGTGGCGGTGCCGGCGGAGACCCCAGTAGCACCACCAGCGCCGGTCGGTTACGCCGGTCAGTGTGAGGACGCATCCGGCAAGACCCCCATTGTTGGTGGCACGAAGGATCTTCGTAGCGCGGTCGTCGCATTTGAAAAGGCGTATTACGGCCAGGACACGGACGCACTGATGGAGACGGTGGCGCAGGATTCAGGGCTTGCAGAAACAGATTGGGAGACCGTGTTGCCCGAGGCAGCGCCCGAGGGCACCACATGGTGCGTGACTATTCAGCCGACAAAGCCACAGGCCAAGTCAGTTGACATTGATCTCACTGTGACCGATCCCAATGGTGAAGAAACTATGTACCGCCAGCGAGTATCCGGCAAAACTGTGCCGGGAACACAGCAATGGCGACTGACGAAAATCGAGTCCCGATAGAAACCGGGACGCTAGTAGAAAAGGCCTACATTGCTATGAAACGACGCATTCCACCGATTGTCGCAGGACTTTCGGCGACAGTGCTGGTCACCACGGCTCTGCCTCCAGTAGCGCTGGCAGACCCGGAGGTAACCGTCTCGAAAAACAACGTCGCGCAAGCGGACAAGTGCCCCGCTATGCAGCTAGTCATTATTAATTCCAGCTTCGACTCTGTGGGCGATGAGAACACCGATACCGGTTTTTTCTCCGACGTATCGACCAAGGTCATGGATGCCAATGGTGGCAAGGTTGAAGACCCGTCGGCAGGGTTCGCTGATTCGGAATCGGCTGCGACGGAACCGACAACTGGCGACTCCTCCGACAGCTTGTGGGGAAACTCGGAAGACTCCTCCGTATCTTCGGCCAGTGCTGCAGACTCGTCGAGCGATGACTTATGGGGCGACCCGTCGTCCGAGACCTCGTCACAAACCAGTGACGCCTCAGATGATGAGCCATCGAGTGAATCCAGCTCGCCCGCCGGGTTGGCCAACGAACCGGAGAGCACCGGCGAGTCGGACTCGGAGACTTCCACGCAGTCGGAAGAATCCAGCGATAGCAGTGAGTCGTCGGCCAGCTCCAGTGGCACCATGGAAAGTGTCGCCGACAACCCTCAAAAGGTCGGACGCATTTACATTAACTTCGATGAGCAGGGTGAGGGATACATCCCTGGTGTCAACGGAGAAGAAAAGAAGGAATACTCCGAGGCTGTTAGTGCCGCCGTCGATAAGGTCAACGAGACTCTCGGGGAGATTCAGTCCTCGTGCCCGGATACGCGCGTGATGTTGCTCGGTTATTCTGAGGGCGCGCAGGTTGCCAATATTGTCTCGAAGCAGATTGGCTCCGGCCAGTCGAACTTCCCATCGGACAAGGTCTCGGGCGTAGCACTTTTTTCTGACCCGTCACGTGGGGAAAGCCAGCCAATGGTCGGCAACGGAGCGCAAGCTCCGGCGGCAGCTCCTGAGACCTCGGGAGAAAACACCACCAAGCTTGCTGACACGCTGACGACCAATGACACGAATGTAGCGCCAGAGGGCGCGGGTGTAGCTACCTTAACTGACGCGGCTGGTGGCCAGGGGGCCACCGGTACGAGCGCCGATAGCGCAACTGGTACGACCTCCGGTACATCGACCGGCGGATTCGGGGCGCTTGCTGACCGTGTGATGAGCTTTTGCATTGAGGGCGATTCCACCTGCGCTATTCCGGAGGGGTCACCGCTACGCAAGATTATCGCCTCTGGCGCTCAGTCTATTGACCTCAACGATCCTCAGAAGTCGCTGATGGCTATTGCGGACACGTTGGGTCCAGCCGTTGTTCTCGGTGGCGTGGAATCGTTGGCCGATGATCTGAGCTTCGGCCCACAAGGATTCCAGTTAGCTCGGGCCGAAAACACGGACGACACGATGATTGCCAAGATTGCTGATGAGGCTGACCGCCCGCATGACATTGGTGAGATGGGTCAGCGCTTGATTCAGTCCGGTTTGAAGCTCGGTGGTATGGGGCTGGCAGCGGGAATTACCTTTGCCAAGGATGTCGTCACTCCGGCGAACTTGGCACAAATCGCTGCTGCCGGTGCCGCTGACCCATTTGCCGCGATTCCGGTGGTCGCCACCAAACTGGCGTCGGCAGCACTGAATATCGTCACTCCGGCAACGGCAACTGGCGTTGCTCTGCGTGTCTTTGACGAGATTAAGGCTGCAGGCCTGGGAGATGAGCAGATTGCTGATGTCGCTACCCAGGCTGCGACCTGGAAGTCGATGGGGGCGGGTGCCTACCAGACGACTCCGGTGACAGCGGACGGTCGCTCGGCTACCGATCTGACTGCCGACTGGGCGCGCGCCGCAGTCGGTGATGCATCGGGCACGTCGATGCCGACGTTGTCGGAGGCTGTTTCTGGCATTGGAGAAACCGCTGGCGCATTGACGGGCTTGGCTGGTGGAACTGGTGGCATTCCGGCATTCGATCCGGGCGCTATCGGTAACGCACTGCAGCTGATTGGGGGTTAATCCGTATGGGTGCCGTCGCGATTACTTCAGGTGCAGATGACTTCCGTCAAGTTTTTCTCAGAGAGGATTCCATGCTGCCCATTGACGCACAGGTCTCGGGCGATGACAACGGAGATCAGCCAGCTCCTGCTGTATGGCTCGTCGGCGCACACGGGGGAGCTGGAGTCAGCACCCTCTCTCACATTTTGGCCCCTATGGGCGATGCTGGCCAGGCGTGGCCAGCGGGGGTGGAAAACCCCTACTGCGTGCTGGTGTGCCGGTCGACGAAGGTCGGTTTGGAGCGCGCACACCAGGCCGCACTGCAGGCACGTGCGGGACAGGCAGGCGACGTGATGCTGCTCGGCATTGCGATTGTCGCCGATGCGCCAGGGAAGATGCCCAAGGCGCTTGCCCGCAAAGTCGGTGTGATTGAACAGCACTTCCGTATCTGGCGGATTCCCTACCTCGATGCTATCCGCTTGACAGATATGGACGAGTTGGCGGTGTGGGAACCGGGCTATGAGATGCCGGAACGGAAGAAACGCTCGCGCCGAAAGACACCACCGATTACTGATGTGCCTGCCGTAGAAGTCATTACCGTAGCCGAAGCTATTTTCGATTCGGCACTTGAGGCACACGAGCTGGCTGAACCAGCCACGTAAGACATAAGGAGTTTTCACCATGACCATGATTGACCACGTTGGGGCACTCTACGATGCCTCCACAGTGCTGCTGGCGCAGATGCCAGGGCAAAACCTTAGCCCGCAGGCTCCGGGCGATTTCGGCGCAAAGTTTGACCGAGGTTTGAATTTCGCTCAGTACATCGGCATTGGCGTCGCCATTATCGGTGTCATTGTCGCTGGTGCCTCAATGGCGCTATCGCGCCGCGAAGGAACCAGTGAGGAAGCCACGGGTATGGCACTTCGCATTGGCATCGGCGCCACCCTGATCGGCGGTGCCTCCAGTCTGATTGCTGCTTTCCTGTAGCCGAATGCAGGTGCTGGCAGCTGGGCCTCCGACCTCACCGTGGGATCTGCCCGCAGAAATCAAAAGTGAAGTGTGGCGCTGGCTGCAAATGACTCTCTACGTCACGTTGGCTGGTGCTGTGGTGGCGGTCATTATTTTCGGCGCGATGCTCGCGCTGGACCGTAACCGTGGCGAACCTGTCAGTGCAACGTCGCCGACGGTGCGCGCGTTTCGGATTGCACTTGGCGTGATGGTGATGACTTCCGCGTTAACGCTGGCGCAGTGGTTTACCTAATGCCACTCATTCAATCTACCCCAGGTCGGCTGGGCTGACCTGGGGTTTTCTTTACAAATACATCGAACGATGACGAACTGGGTTTTTCCCAAACCGATAAGGAAGGTACCGCCATGAAAAAGATGACTTCTCTCCTGCTTGCTGCTACTGCTGCGGCAGGCGCTCTGGTTGGCTGCTCCAATGACGAGGAGGCTACTGCCGGGCATGAGCAATGGGATACCACTGCGGCTCCGAAGAATGTGAGCTGGTCAGATGCTCAAACCCGCGGTATTAAAGTGCCGTCATCCAAGGATGACGGGCCAAAGAACACTGACCCGGTGCCGCACGGTTGGGCACCGTCTCCGCAGGGTGCGGTGATGGCCGCAATCAATGGGCAGGTTTACATGTCCACCGCAGGTGAGGAGGTCTGGCCGGAGGTTTCTCAATGGATGCTGGCTCCAGGGCAAGGCCGCGATCAGTGGGCGCAGGCCCGGTCGCTGATGGATATTGACGGCGATGTGAAGAATCCGCCACAGTTCAAGGGCTTTAAGTTCTCCGAGTTTTCCGAAAGCAAAGCCGTCGTCGTGATTGCAGCGGAGTACCCGCAGCACGGGCTCATGGGGTATCCGGTGCAGCTCGATCGCTCCAGTGGTGACTGGCGGATGGTCGTCCCGCCACAGGGGCAGGAGCCGGATTTGGTCAAGGTCAGTGACGCACAGTTCGAGAACTTCACCGCGTTCGAGGGGTAATCAGCAGTGAGTAAATCGACGAAAACACTTGCCGTCTTAGTCAGTATCACGATTGCGCTTGTGGTGATTGTTGTCGGTGGCTACATGGCTTTAACAGGAACGAATGATAGTCCGTCTGCTGAGTCGCCGGCCTCACCGTTGTCGAAGGAGAAATCTACGAAGAATAATCCCAACGACAAGCAGTTTCCCGATGGTAATACTCCGGGGGCGAGCGTAGAAGGGGATCAGCGTAGCTGGCCCGATGTGCTTGATGGTGATATTGACGCACAGTTTGCCACTCCTGGCCAGTACGCCACGGAGCCGGTATCGTCCCGTCGAGTATTTACGCCACGAAATCCGTTGGGTGATTTGCCTGCCTCCTCCGCGTTGGTAGATCAGCCGGATGCGTGTGAAAACACCGACTTAGCGGGTAAAACCCAGCTGCAATATGTCAAGGCGCGGTTCCTTGCCGTCAATACTGAGGCTGGCCCGTCTCGCATGGAGCGCGCGGTTCCACGCGGCTACGCCCATTCGCCGCAAGGTGCGGTGATGGCGGCAATCAACCAGTTGGGCTACGGCCTGCCTGCCCAGGGCGATGAGGTGGGAGAAGAAATCGATAAGGCACTGTGGGCAGATTCTGCGCAGGTCGCCCAGGAGCGCGCGGACAAAAATCTTGACACTGAGGGGCCGTCTCGATTGGCTCGGGCCTCCACGATGCCCGGGGCGACCGGCTACAAAATCATCAGTTGTGGAGGCGACCTCATGGTAGTCGACGTAGTCTACGGCGAGCCGACACCGGGACGACCGGAGACAGCCATGGCGGCGAGGATGTCGCTGCGCTGGACGAAGAATGACTGGGTGGTGGATCTGTCAGGTTCGAACGATGCCGCCATTTCTCGTCCGGCCCCCGATTCGCTTGACGGGTACACATTGGTGGATTACCAGTGATGAGCTTGCGCAAATTTGGTGAAGTGCTTCTCGTTGTGGTGTTGGCGTTGCTCGCAGGAGCGGGTAATGCGGCTGCTGCTGACGATGAGAAATCAACCGGAGATGAAGCCTATGAGGAGTGCATCTCGCGTTCCTACGACGAGGCAGCTACCCGACAGCTGGTGAAAGACGGCACGGTTGATCTTGAAAAGTACGTTGAGGATGGCCAGAAGTTCAATGCTCAGGCCAACCCTGAGGTCATCGAGAAAATCAAGAAAGAACACCCCGAAGAGTACCGGCGGCTGGCTGAGCACTATGAAAAGGATCAGTCGCTGGGGTCTAAAGGCGGGCGTACGGTCAACTCAGCAGCCTGCAACATGAAGAAGCCGGTGGATACGGCGGTGAAAGCAGCCGGAGAGTATTGGGAAGATCCCGTCGGCAAATTCGTGCAGGCGCTCATTGAGGGCAACGCTGAAGTTCTTCAGCTGACTATGACGTTTTGGTTCGATTTTTCGACTGCCCAGACACGCAACGTTGACGCCAACATTCAAGGCGTGAAGAACATCGTGGCAGGGCTTGCAGCCATGGCACTGATTTGCTCGTTCATCATCGGAGGCTATCGGATTGCCGCCTCACGCCGAATGGGGTTGCAAGACGGGGTAGAAGAAACCGCTGGTGTGGTCGTCAAGTACATCGTATTTAGCTTTGGTGTTGTTGCTGCGGTTCCTGGCGCATTGATTGCCACGGATGTTCTGGCCAACAAGATTATGGAGAACTTTGGGGTCACTGACCCGAACCAGGTCGTTGATTTGGCTGCGTTAGATGAGTCCATGGGCGGACCAGTGATATTGATGATCCTCGCCATTGTGTCGCTGCTCGGTGGCCTCATGCAGATTCTTGCTCTGGTGGTTCGAACACTGATTTTGCCGATTGTTGTGGGGTTGACTCCACTGGCAGCTGCGTCGAGTTTCAGTGAAACGGGACGCAATATGTTGAACAATCTCGTTGCCTACATGATTGCAGCAGTGGCCTATAAGCCGCTGGCTGCGCTGCTGTATGCGGTGGTGATGTGGAACGCTAGCCAGCCTGCAGAGGGGGATGTGCTCACAGCCGCAGTCAACGTGTTGATGATTGCGTTGGCAGGTTTCTGTGCGCCAGCCCTGGTGCGGGTGATTGCGCCGATGACAGCGCAAGCTGGTGGCGGTGGGGCAGCACCACTGGCTCAGGCAGCCGGGGCAGGGGTGGCTGGCGCGCTCGGAGCCGGAGCAATGTTGGCTAGTGGCGGCTCCTCGGCGCTGGCAGCCTCAGCGGCCAAGGGCGCTGCTGGTGCAAGTGCGGCAGGCGGATCTCCAGCACCCAGCGCAGCCGGAGCGCCGGTCAGCTCCACGGGGCGAGCGCCCAAGGCCGGTTCGTCGGGAGGCAGTGGCGCGGCACCTGCCCGTGACACGACTCCCAGCGGTTCGACGGGAAGTTCGCGAGGAAGCAGCGTTGCCAGCGGTGGTAGCCGAAGTGCACCGATGGCTTCTGGTGGCGGCGCTTCTCCTGCCGGAAGTGGGCAATCGAGTGTCGGTGGCGGGCAGTCTACTGCTGCAGCAGCGACGTCGTCCGGGCAGCCGGGTGCGGCGGCTCGGACCCAAGCCAATCGCGGATTTGGGCAGCGGATGGGTGCATTTGCGGCAGGGACGAGTCGAGCAGCAACGCGTGCGGCGACAGTCACGGAGCGTATCGGCGCAGCAGGCCTGTCTGGCACAGCCTCGGCGATGAAAGCCGGTGCAGCCGCCGCTCGAGGGGCGGCGCAGGGCGCAAGTCATACACAGCGCGTATTGGATGACTCCATCGGGGTCAGCGGATTTGCAGGCGGGAGGCATCAGTAGTCATGGATGAACCAATTCAGTATTCACTGGGGCAACCGCCCCAGCGCACCGGCCTTGGCGGTTTTTCCCTCAAGGCAACCATCGTGGTGGCCGTGGGGTTTTTCGGATTCTTGCTGCTGCAGCTGTTGGGGCTAGGAAAACTGGGGTTTACGGTAGTCCTGCCGTTGACTGCGGTTATTGCAGTACTGATTTCAGTGCGGTGGTCGTCGCGAACAGTGGCCGAGATGGGTCAGATCCTTCGTGATGATTCGCGCCGGCGGCATAGGGGAGAGGACACCTACATTGCTGGTGGACTGTCCAGGGTGCCGGGTGGCCATTACCGACTTCCCGGCATGTTAGCGCGGACGGAATCGATGACTGGTGTGGATTCTGATGGCCGAGAGTTTGTCACAGTGCTCGATCGACCACGCCGGGAAGCAACTGTCTTTCTGGACTGTCAGCTGACGGGCCAAACGGCGATGACACAAGGTGAGCGTAATGCGATGACGGCAGAGTGGTCACGGTGGCTGGCCATGCTGAGCTTGTCTGGTGACGTGGTCTCGACAGCGGTAGTGGTGTCGACCCGTCCGGGTACCGGACAGCTGGTTGATAAGGAAGTCTCCTCGATTGTTGTGGACTCGGCAGCACCGATTGCACGTCGCGTGATGGCGGAGGCCGCAGATTATCTGGGCATTCATGTTCCGGAAGTCGAGTCGCATATTGCTATCACGGTCAAGTTTGATGGTGAAGTCATCGAGGACGAAACATTTATCGGCCAGTTGTCGACGCGTCTGCCGGGCTGGTACACCTCGCTGGGCTGGGCGGGCATTATCGCCGAGCCGATGGATGAGGACACACTAGTGTCGAGAATTCACAGCTTTTACGACCCATCGGCGGAGTACCCGTTTGAGTCACTACGCGTCTCCGGGCAGCCGCACGGTATGAACTGGGACGATGCTGGCCCTTCGGTGGCAAAAACGCTCAAGGACCAGTACACCCATGATGGCTGGCATTCAGTGACATGGGAGATGCGGGAAGCGCCCCGATCAACGTTTGAAGACATGTTGCTCACCGGCCTGATAGCACCGCACGCGCGTATTGACCGCAAGCGTGTGTGCCTGGTGTACAGGCCTTTTGAGGCCGGTGCCGGTGCCTCGCGTGTGGAGCAGGAGCACCGAGACGCGATGGTGGCAGCGAACTCATCGAAGAAAATCACCAGTGCAAAGGCCGAGATGCGTTTGGAGCACACAGAGGCGGCCAGACGTGCGCAGGCACGAGGAGCGCAGCTTGGCCGCTATTCGCTGTTTGTGACGGCAACGACTGATCGGCAGGAGATGCTGCCGCGTATGCGCCATGACATTGAGCAGTTGGGTGCAGGCGCGTCGATTCGATTGGCCTCGATGGATCGGCAGCAGGATACCGGTTTTGCCATTACCTGTGGTGCAGGCCAGGTGCCGTGGAACAAGGAAACGACCTCGCAGATGGCTGCCGCGTAGGCGAGCCACACAACGAAACGAAGAAGGAACTGACAGCCATGTGGTGGCAAAGAAAGAAAAGCGAGTCGGGAATCATCCCGACAGCAATGCGAGGTACTCGCATGTTAGAAAGTATCGACGCAGCTGGGTTCTCATTTGCGGCGATTATCGACCGCAGCCGGGCACAGGCCTCCATGGGGTTGGTCTTTGACGAGCCGATGTTTGATACACGGCTGTTGGTTGACGTTGAGCGCGGGCTTGGCGACGTCGACGGCTTGGTAGCGACGACGGCAGTGATGAGTGGTGGGGCATCCCCTGCACCTGCGCGTTTGTGGGCTACCTTTCGCGCGCGGTCTAAGTCCCAGCGCCGTGACGATGATGAGTTTGTTGCCGACTTGGCACGCCGGTCAACCCAGCTGTTTAACGCTGCTGCCGACGCCAATTTGGCAGCGACCCCATTGACCAGCAACCAGGTGATGGAGCTGGCAGCCTATTCGTGGTCAGACGTGCAGCAACCGGCGTGGCCACCAGTAGCGAAAAAGGTGGAAGAAACACCGGATTCGGTGGTTATCGATGGTGTGGCGCATGTGGGTTTTGCTGTTGACATTGATGTGCCGGATGTGGAGACCCAGGTCGTGGAAGCGACCAGCGCCATTCAGGTTGGGCCACGGGTGGCACTTGCGCGCCAATTTCGTCCGGGCCTTGATGGGCAGGGCAGTGGCCGACGTGTTGGGGTTTTGACCATCTCGGCAGAGGATTCGCCCGAGGCAGTGGCCGATGTCGCCGGGGTGATTATTGACGCACTCGATCCCCACGTGCAGTTGCGTGTGCATCGTCTGCGGGGTCGTACGGGCATTGCTGTCGCCACGATGTGTGGTGGCGGAGTGTTGGGCTGGCAGCACCTTGATGTTGTCAAGGCGGTGGCATAGATGGCGCAGACAACGATGAGCGATATTGACTGGCAGCACTTCCATGAGGCGGTGGAAGCCGGTGAGAAGCATGCGCCGCCGGCGTTGTCTCGACGTGGTCGGGAATACCGCAAGTGGCAAAAGACGCGGCGACGTCGCGACGCGCATTTCGAACAAATACGTAAAGCTTCCCGGGGTAGTGCGCCGGTTCATTTCGAAGAAGCCTACGGCAGCCCGCGTGCCAATGGGTTTGTTGGACATAGCGCTGGTACTGCTCGGGTGATCTCGGGGCCGCAGGAGTGGCAGACGACGACAAATCTCGGCGCGGGTTTTAATCCGAATGTCGTCGGTGCCCCGTCGCCGGTGATTGGTACGCCTCTTGGTCGTCATGTCACCACCCAGGCCGAGGTCGCTTGCGATCCGCTGGCGTGGTTTCGTGAGGGGATTATTGCTAACCCGTCGTGTTTCGTGCTGTCGCTGCCGGGTTTGGGTAAGTCCACGCTGATTCGCAAAATGTTGATGGGCGATGTTGCCCAAGGTCATATCCCTATCTGTGCAGGTGATATTAAAGGCGAGTATCGCGGTTTCGTTCACCAAGTCGGCGGCCAGGTGATCACTATTGGCCACGGTTTAGGGCATATGAATCCGCTGGATGTCGGTGCTCTCGGGCGCGTTATCCCGCAGCTCGAGGCCGCACGTGAACAGCTTCAGCAGCAAGGCCAAGAAGAGCTTATCGAGCGTGCCAAAGAGCAGGTGCATGGTCGTCAGGTCACGATGGTCGCCACACTTGTGGGCTTGGGACGAGGTGAGAAAATTGCTGACTTTGAATCGATGTTGATTTCGGTTGCTTTGCGTGAGATTTATGAGCAGGAGGATATCGACTGGGCAAACCCACCAGAGCTGAAAGACCTCATTTCGCACCTGGAAGCAGGATCGGAACTGCTGTTGCAAAAGGGCAGGGCGCGGTCGAAAGATGAGTGGAATCAGCGCATCGACTCGTTGATCTTGTCGTTGAATTCGCTGCTCGATGGTGCGACGGGGCAGATTTTTTCTGGACAGACGACCACCCCGATTGATGTGGACTCCACAGCGGTATGCATTGATGTCTCTGCTATCGACCGTGGTGATGGTGCCATGAAAGCTGCGGTGATGATGGCCTGCTGGTCGTCAGCATTCGGCGCGATCGAGGCCGCGCACATGCTCGCGGATGCAGGCCTGGGGCCACAGAAATATTTCTCGGTCACGCTCGATGAGATGTGGCAGGTGTTGTCGTCGGCTCCGGGCATGGTCGCACAAGTCGATGGATTGACTCGACTTAACCGCACCGACGCGACGGTACTGAACATGATTACCCATACTTTCAAAGACCTCGAAGCGCTACCGACCGAAGAAGATCGCAAGACCGCGATGGGCTTTATCGAACGTGCTGGCATGGTCATTTGTGGTGGTCTGCCGAATAGCGAGTTGGATATTTTATCCTCTCGCCTGCAGTTCTCTCCGGCGGAGGCGCAGATGATTACCTCGTGGTCGAAAGGCGCGCCACCAAAGCGGTCACGCACACGCGGTTCACGTGCTACTCCGCCAGGCCGTGGCCGGTTCATGATTAAGCCGTCGAAAGACGGCTCTCCGGGGATTCCAGTGCAGACGATTCTTTTCCCAGCGGAGCGCGAGCTGCGCTTGCATGACACCAACGTTCGTTTCGATCAGTTCTTCCAGGCAGGTGATTTGGCATGAGTCGAGGATGGGTGTATCCCGAGCAGGTCAAGCGGAGGGTTATCGATGAGTTCGACCGGACGTGGCGTACTTATCCGTCTCCGTCAGCGGCAGCAAATGCTGTTGGTAAGAATCATGGCGTATCTAAGACGACCGTGTATTCCTGGGTCGCTGACGCAGGGCGGTGGCCGGTAACGCGTGCGTCGCGGGTACTGGATTTGGAGGCGGAAAACGCGAGGTTGCGTGAAGAGCTCCGTCGGTGTCGGCAGAGCCACGATGCTGAGTCGCACGATGATGAGGAGTAGTGGATGCGAACCACTGTTGCCTTCGTCGTGTCGTTGATTTTGTTTATCGTCGTGTTTGTCACCGTTCTGGGAAACGATGAAGCCGACGAAAGGTGCAGCCCACAAAGTGGAGGTGGAACGTCGTCAGCAGACGGCGGTGTTCCGGACGGAGCGTATTCGCTACCGGAGAAAAATGCACTCGATCACATCACCTCGGGCTGGCGTACGCCGGAGCGCCCGTCACACGCTGGGCTAGACATAGCCCAGGGCCACGGCACTCCTTTGTATGCCTACGCCGACGGCGTCGTCGCTAAGGCCGGGCCTGCTTCTGGTTTTGGGCAGTGGGTCGTCATCGACCATCAGATTGACGGCAAGTTGTACTCGACGGTCTATGGGCACGTGTTCCCGGAGGGCATTCACGTCAAGACTGGGGATACGGTCAAGGCCGGGCAGCATATCGCCGATGAAGGCTACAACGGTGAGGTATCACCTCCTGGCCCGCAGGGATCGCACCTTCACTTTGAGGTGTGGGAAGGAGGCCGCGACGGTGGCCACGATATTGATCCGATGCCGTGGCTGAAAAAGGCCGTTGAGCCGGGGTCAGCGGGAAAATCTACCTCGACGGACGGAGCCGACGTGTTCCTCGTCGGTGACTCGCTGAGTGTCGGTGCGAAAGCACAGTTGGAAAAGGCTCTGCCTGGCGCTGACATCGATGCTAAGGGAGGCCGCCAGTACAGCGAGGGTTTGAAGATTCTGCAGCAGAAAAAACCTAAGGTGAAAACCGTTGTCATGGCGTTGGGTACGAACGGCCCGTTTAGCCAGAAAGATATTGACGACACCCTTGAGGCGGCTGGTGACGCGCGGGTGGTGCTCACAACGGTGGCAGGCCCAAAGGTGTCGGCTGCCTCATCGGTTAATCCTCTCGTTGAGGCGAACGCTGACAAGGTGACAGTCGCAGATTGGGCAGCACTGGTCGCACAGCACCCGGATTATGTCGGTGGGGATGGAATTCACCACAGTGAGGCAGGCAAGGCAGCCTTTGCCAGCATGCTCGCTGATGCTGTGGGGAAGAAACCAAGTGGTAAGAAATCCCCACGACGCAAGGGGCCAGGTTCAACCGCTGGCGGTGGCGAGGTGCCAGATTCACCTGTTATTCAGTCCAAAGAACACCTACAAATCGACACGATTCGCCTGGCCAGGTCGGTCGCGCAACGGTTCCCACAAATTGAAACTATTGGTGGGTGGCGTCCGTATGACCCGTATCCCGATCACCCGTCGGGTCGGGCAGCCGACATTATGATTCCCAATTGGGATACCGAGGAGGGAAAGCAGCTCGGCGACGATATCTTGGAGTACCTCTACGGCAACCGCGAGTATTTCCAGGTCGATTACTTCATCTGGCGACAGAAGTACATCCCCGCTGAAGGGGAAGGCAACATTATGGAAGACCGCGGATCGCCAACACAAAATCACTATGACCATATTCATGTCACCACAATCGGGCACGGGTACCCGCAGCCGGGACAAAAATACGGTGAAGCGCCTGAGGGCGGCTCAGAAGTGCCGGGTAGCCCCTCTGGAGTCGCTGGTGAGGATTGCGACCCGATAGCTGGCGTTGACGTTGGGCTTAATGATGGGGAAGTTCCCGAGGAGTTCCGTAAGTGGATTCGGCTTGCTGGGCAGCTGTGCGAAGAGGCCCCTGCACCGCTGATTGCTGGATTGATTTATCAGGAGTCGCAGTTTTCGACGACTGCGGTCAGTTCCGCTGGTGCGGTTGGCCCGGCACAGTTTATGCCGGCAACGTGGCAGGGAGGCGGTGCGAAAGTCGATGAGAATGGAGAGATCGCAGGGCCGCCAGGGTCTGGTAGCCCGAACTCGATACCGGATTCCGTCATGGCAGCGGGACGGTACCTTTGCTCAGCAGCCAAGCAGGTCAAAGAATGGAAAGCGGCTGGAAAAGTCAGTGGTGACGATACCGAGCTGATGCTGGCTTCCTATAACGCCGGTGGGGGAAATGTGCTCAACTACGGCGGCGTCCCGCCATTTGCCGAGACGCAACAGTACGTCAAGGTCATCCCCGAACACGCGAAGCGTTTTGAAGAGAAAGCGAAGTAGAAGACATGAGTAAATGGTTGACTCGGAGCTGGAAGATGGTGGCGGCTGTTGGAGCTGCCGCGGTAGTTGCCGTGGTTTCCGTTGTTATTGGGCTAGCGTTGTTTGGGTCCACGCCTGGCGGCGGGGACCCGGACGTTGATGTGAGAGATCCCCTCAGTGAGGACGCAGGAGTCGCAGCAGCGAGCACCGTCGCAGCCGTGAACTCGTATGTTCCGGGTGAGGATTCCTCGCCCGGGGATGCAGCAACACGCGTCATTGAACGCCTGTCAGGAAAGTACTTGATGCTGGCTCGAGACCCTGCTGGTGCGCCGAAGCCTGATCAGTGGGATGCGTGGGCACGAAGTGGTGACCGGGTCCATGCGGTAGCGGAACCGACGCGTGAGTTCCGTGAACCGGCTGAGGAGGCAACCAGCGCCACGGTACCGCTAAAGCTGCGGGTGTTTGTGTGGCACGCCGATGGTGAGCGGACTCCGCTGTCGGCCTCGGAGGTTCGAGCGTCGATGGTGCGTGAAGCAGGAATGTGGAAACTCTCTGATGTTGAATACGTCAGGAGCCTGCCATGATCGCCGCCCTAGATCGTCAGCCCTCAGGCTCGGTGGCCACGGCCACGGTTGGGGCCGTGGCCCTGGTGGCGCTGCTGCCGGATTTGGTGCGACCGGCATCGAACGCGCTGATTTCCGCTATGCCACGATTCCATGTGGCGCTAGCGACGTTTGCTGCGATTTGTGTCCAGGCACTGCCGCTCGTTTTGCTTGGGGCAGTGGTCTCGGCAAGCCTTGCCCAGGTGATGACTCCTGCCCGTTGGGGGCGGGTCATCCCTGGCAATCGGTTCGGGGCAACGCTAGTTGGGGCGGTGGCAGGAATCGTCGTTCCGACGTGTGAGTGTTCGTCGGTTGCGGTTGCGCGGCGAATGATGGGATCCGGGGTGCGCCCGGAAGCTGCATTGACGTTTATGGTGGCCGCCCCGTCGCTGAATCCCATTGTTTTTGTGGCGACCTGGATTGCGTTCGGTGGGGCGCAGATGGCAGTTGCTCGGTGGGCAGCGGCTCTGGTTGCGGTCATTGCCGTCGGGTTGGCCGTGTCGGCGGCCTCTGGGCGCATTCACCAGGAAGTCGTGGCCCGTCTGGACCGTTATGACCACGAGCATGAAGATGACCATGGGCATGGGTGCTCGTGCCATAGGCCTGTGGAGGAGTCGCGAGGCAAACAGTGGCTGGCTATGGTGCGCCACGATGCAGTCGGGGCAGCGACCTTCCTGGTCATCGGTGGTGCCATTGCTGCGTCAGTATCTGCTTTGCTTCCAGCTTCTGCTGTGGCGACGATTAGCGACAATGTGTGGGTTTCGGTGGCACTGATGGCCACGATTGCGGTGGTGGCGTCGCTGTGCTCGCTGGGTGATGCGTTCGTTGCCGCATCCTTCGTCGGTCTGCCTACCCCGGCACTGTTGGCCTTTCTTATCGTCGGCCCGATTATCGATTTAAAGCTGGCCGCGATGATGGAGGGCATGCTGGGGCATCGTGCGACAAAGGTGGTTGCGGCCACCGGAATCGTCGCGGGTATGGCCTGCGCGATTGTCGCGGGCACCGTACTGGGGTGGTCGCTATGAGCCGGTGGCTAACAGGCACTTTGATGCTCGCTTTTGGCCTGGGGCTTCTGCGCGTTGGTATCGACGGGTCTTATTCGGCGTGGGTGACAATGCACCCGGCGGTAGTGATCACCGTCGGCGTGGTGATGGCCCTCTTCGGTGTGATGGATCTTGTCGGTAGGGCCAACCACGCAGGCCACGATGGGCATCGCATCACCCCGTGGGCGCTAGGGCTGATCGTCACGGTCGTCGCAGTGCTGACCCCGGCAGCATTGCTGCCCGCCCAGGTTGATGTTGCCAACCGCGCAGCAGCAGTGGGATCGGGGTCTCCAGCATCATGGCCTGATTTACCGGTGCAACCAGTAGAAATTGGCCTGCGCGAGGTCGTCGCACGGTCAGCAACCCCAGCCGATGGGAGACTTCAGGGTCGTCAGGTCATTGTCACCGGCCAACTGGAACGTGAGGGACAGATTGCACGGCTCGGTCGCGTAACAGTGACCTGTTGCGCCGCCGATGCGCGAGCCTACTTCGTGGAGCTCAACGACTCCACTGGCAGACTCAGCGAGATCCCTGATGGGGCGTGGGTGTCGGCAACGGTGGTGCTGATTCCCGGGTCGGGGACTGCTGATCGGGACTTTGTCCCTCGCGTAGGCGTCGTTGATGCCCGTGAGGTCGGCGATGCCGGCTACGACGTCGCCCGGCTGGCATAACGAGTGAAAAAACTACTTCGAAGGAGAGAAAGAAACCATGACTACAATCAAGCAGCGGTGGACTGAGATCGATAACCTCATCGCCGAAAACAAGACCGAACTGAAAGGCTATTCCTCCCACAAGGACCTCAATGCGTTCGCGGAGAAGCACTCGCTGATGACGAAGGAGGACTTTCCGAAGTTCAAACATTGCCTGCTGAAAATCGGCGTGCGCTACGACGCGTTGCGCGCAGCAGCGAACGAGAAATTCGAGGCAAGCCTGGAAGCAAAGGCTAAGGAACTCGACAACATCACGGATGTCCCGGTCGTGTGCCTGTGGTCTGCAGCAGTCGAAGACGATGGAGCAGCAGCCTTTGCTGTCGTCGATGTCGACGACACTCCGGTATGGTACGGGCGATTCTTTGACGATGACCGTATCCGCATTGCGGGAGATCTCGTCAGCGCAGAGCAGTCGGCTGCCGACAAAGCAGTGTGGCTGGCGCATAAGGCACTAGAGGCGGCAGGAAAGACGCAGGGACGTGTTCTGATTACCACTACGTGCCCTGAACTGGACATTGCCGCACTGCGTATTACGGGTGCGCGGTTTAACATCGGCGTTGATGTCCACGTCGATGATGCTGACATGCGGGCGGTCGATATGGCGGAGGCTCCCGGCTATAAGAAGTGGCAGGACAATGACCTAGCTGCACTCGTGGAGGCGGACTGATGGCCACCAATGTGCGAAACCTGAAAAACCCCTCCGGCGATGAAAAACCCCTAGCAATCGCGTTGGGCGGGCTAGGGATCATCTGGGGCATCGTCCTTGGTGGTTTGAAATTGGCACCGCTTTTTGGTGGCGATCAGCAGGACGTGCCGGTTAACCCGGTGGCATTAGTCGTCGGCATTGCCAAAGGACGAGTCGTGCTCGGGGGCAGTGAAGCAGTCAGCATTACGGTGCTGGGAGCTGTGCTTGCGTTGGTGGCCACCGTCGTCGCGGTGCAGGTGACATCGCGACGCGCACAGAAAAAGGGACGAGCTATTGCGCCGAATGCGAAGTACATGGCCTCCAAGTCTGACATTGCCTCGATGTCTGGGAAAAGCACGGGTGCAGCATCACAGCGGATGGGACTTAAACTCGGAGAGGGAGCGGCACCGGGGGTCTTGCTCGGCAAAGAACTCCGCACCGGCCAGCCGGTGTACGCCGACTACGAAACGCTGCTGACGCAGTTGTGGGCGGCACGTCGAGGAAAAACCTCGACACAGGTGCTGCCACAAATCCTGTCGGCACCAGGAGGAGTGATTACCTCCTCGAATAAACGCGATACCGTCGATGATTCGCTGGCAGGACGACAGGCCGTAGGGGAAGTATTTGTCTTTGATCCGCAGCGAATCTGGACAAAGGAGGAACCGGATTGGTTCTTTGATCCGCTGGACTTTATCCGTCGTCGCAGTGTCGACGAGTGGGATGCAGCGGCAACTGGATTAGCAAGGCTGTTTCGTGATGACGCGGGGCTGTCAGAGGGAAACAAAGACATGTTTTCCGAGGGCGGTCAGCGGCTGGTCGCAGGCTGGCTGCTGGCAGCGTGCTGTGAAAACCTCCCGATTACCGAGCTGGTGTTGTGGGCGGGTGCTGAAACCGATAAAGAGCCGGTGGAGCTGCTGCGCCGACATGGGTGGCATCGTAAAGCCGATGCGCTGCAGGCACAGTATGAGCTGACGTCGCGGACACGCTCGGGCGTGTTTGCTAACGCGCAGCAGATGGTCGCCGCACTTGAGCATGAAGTTCCTGGCCAGTGGGTGACTCCAGCTGCCGGCAAGCGCCGCTTTGATGCAGATGCCTTCATCGCTGATTCACAGCAGGGTGGTCGGCCAACGATGTACTTGTTGAGTAAAGAAGGACCCACGTCTGCGTCGGCATTGACGCTGGCACTGCTGGTGACATTGATGGATGCAGCCGAGGAGTACGGTGAATCGCAGCCGGGTGGCCGATTGCCGGTACCGTTGGTCTGCCCACTTGATGAGGCGGCCAACACGGTCAAATGGGGCGAGTTGGCGAACAAGTACTCCCATTATGGGTCGCGCTCGATTATTATCACGACGATTTTGCAGTCGTTTACCCAGGCGAAACGCATTTGGGGAGAAGATTCCACGCGTGACATGCTGACCAACTCGTGTGTGGTCTACGGCGGCGGCATTAAAGATGAGAGGTTCTTGTCGGAGCTGTCGGCATTTATCGGCGACCATGAGGAACACCGAACATCCCGATCGTCAGACGGTACGTGGGGCAAGTCGTCGAGAAGCACCTCAATTGCAGAAAAACGTACGCTGACCGTTTCGGAACTGCAGGCACTCCCTTTCGGAGTGATGGTCGTCATTCCGCAAAAGGCAGCACCCATGCTTGTGGAGTCAGTTCCGTGGTGGGAGCGCGATTTTGAGCCTGCCATCGCAGAGGCGATGGCGAAGTAGCATACGACAACAACGGAGAATTCAACAATGGATTTTTTCTATGACACGGTGGAAAAAACGATTGCACCCCACCTGTCGGCGGTCATGGAGGAGACGCTGGCTGATGAGCTGTCGGCGATGGTGGCCAAAGACGATTTCACTGATGCTGTCCGTACACGCACGCGCGAAGCGGTGGGGCAGTGGTCATCGCGCAATTTAAAGGAGGAGCGGGAGACCCGGTACAAGGACGTATTCGATTTCTTTGACTCGTATGTAGCGGTGATGTTTCCAGCAACCTCGGATACACATTGGTCGCCACGTTGGTATGAGCACCCGGCGGTGCTGCGCCGGATGATGCTGATGTGGGGCACGTTCGAGGCGAAAGTCGCGGCTTCGCCAGCGACGGGGGAAGAGGAATGGCTACGCACGATTGGCCAGGTTCATATGAAGTGGCTGACTGACCGTCATAACGGGCCATTTGAGCGCTGTCGTGGTGAGCGCAGTGTGGTCTTAGAGCCGTTAGCGTCAGATAGAACAGCGTTGCGAGAAAAGATGTCGACGCGAAGGAGCGCTTAGCCGATGGAACGCCACCAGCGTGAGTACTTGCGTGCCCAGCAACAGCGGGCAGATGTTAAAGCGTTACAGCAGGCCGATCGGCAATTACGGCGTGTGATTGCTCAGCGGTACCGCACTCTCGATAGGCAGAGCGCGGCGGAGTCTCGGTTGCGCGATCGCCAGGCGAGACTCAATCGGCAGGTAGTTCGCGAGCTGCCGGGGCGCGAGCTAGTTCGGCATGCGGTCAGTGCCCAGATTTTGGACAATGATCTGGATCGCACGATGGTTGCCGATGAGATGTCACAGCGCGGCTTTTACGATTCTGCGCGTGCAATGGGGCAGTGGCATCACCGTCCGGAGTGCACGGAGCCTCGCTCGTCGGTGTGGGAATCGGAGTCGTTTAGCCGTGGTGTCGGATTCGGTATGGGGATGCTGGCTGCCGAGGAAATTGCCTCCATGGTCGATGAAGTCGACCAGATTGTGGAAGAAAACTCTGTGTCGGACGAGGCAATAGAGCAATTAGACCAGGATGGTGCAGTCGCCGAAGAATGGGTATCGCCTGCAGACGTTAGTGATTCTTTTGCTTTTGCTGAACAGGCATTTCCGGATGGATTGCAGGCTGCTCTTGCCGAAGAAGCACTATCGGATTCATCGGTCGCGGGCGCGGAAGAGTCTGTCGAGGCAATCGACGATGACGTCGCGGAGGCATAGCGTCGTCACACCAGTTCTGGTCAAATGGGAAAGCCCCGCCGAACACCACTCCGACGGGGCCAAACACCACTCACGTGCACCCTCGGGGGGGAGGGGCACGCGGTGACCGCGAAAGATAACGGTCACCTGTACGGTGCCCGGAGTCTTGTTGGGGGGATGCTCCGAACACAGCAGTTATTTTAAATCAGAAAGTAGCAGCTGTCCACACTTAGAACTCCGCCTCATTATCGTCAACCGATTGTTCAACAATGGTAGGTGGCTCGGCATGGTCGATGACTCGCGGTGTGTGATGCTCGCGTAGCACATCGGCAATGGCGGCACGGGCACTTTCTAAAAACCGGTGGCGGTCATGACCGGCTGCGGTCGTGCCCTCAACTGGGCTGGAGATAGCAATACCTCGCGATGCGACTTCCTCACGCATACGGGGGCTAATCCCGCGCGGGTATTCGGCAGCGAGGTTGGTGAGGGTGTCGTCATCGAGAATGGAATAGTCCAAATCATCGTCGGCAAAGTCGAGTGCTCCCGGGTTGGCTTGTCGAATGCGATGTTCGTATTCGGTATCACTGATCAGGTCATTGGCGCGTAGCGCCTCTGCTTCGCGGGTTTTCGCAGCATGAACAACAGCGTGACGGTCGTCGGTGGCGCAGACTGCCTTTGCGTAGCCTTCGGTCGGGGAGAGTTCCAATGTCCACATCGGCTCGCGGCCACGCACGCGTAGGCGCTCCGCACGTTCGGCGCGTTGACGCTTGGCTTGTTCTGATGCGTTTTCCTTGTTGAGTTCTTCTCGGAGGTCATCGCGGCGGGTGACAGCATCGGCAAGCGCTGCATCATGGGCAAAAGCCGTAGCTGCAGGAGCCTCTTTCAGCCTGCTGAGTTCACTTTCAGCGAAGTCCAGATCGTTGGTGAGCTGATGGGCGACACGTTGGATATCACCGACTCGATTTTCGGCGCGTGTGAGAATTCCGTAGGCGCGAGTGGAAACTCTATCGTCTGTAGTGTGAGAGACAGCATCAGCGATTTCGTCAACGCTGAGGCGAAAACGCACTGATTCTTCCGCACCAGCCAGGCCAACCTCGACTTCGCCATAGTCATAGCGTGCCGTCAGCGGAACGTCACCGATGGTGAGCAGCGGTTGTCTGTTAGTCGAACGGGTATGCGCAATGTGGGCTAACCCGTTGCTAAGTGCTCGGGCAGCCTCGGCACGGTCATGCATGACTTCTCCAGCGGGAAGCGCCCACGTTTTCGCGTCTGAATCGTCGAGTTGGCTCCACTTGTCTGCGGCTTCCAGGTGAGGGGCGAGCTGGCCAAGCTGCTGGGAGGTGCGACGGATAGTGAAGGTGGCGGCATCGACAGCATGGCGGTGAGACGCTTGCGAAGATTCCCACTCCTGCTTGAGGGATTCGAGTCGCTCGACTTCTCGGTCGTAGTTGAGCAGGTCAACATAGCGCGGATCACCGGTAGCGATGGCTTTGTTGTGCGCGGCGGCTTGAGCAGCTGAATCGTCGAGTGCGTCCATTTGCCGCAATCCACGATCAGCAGCAGTGAACTGGTCGATGAAACGCTGCTTGCGGTACAGCGTTTGCCACATCACGGCATCGAACGTTCCGGCGGCAACGTAGTTGAAGATTTCAATCTTTTCGTTTTGGTTTCCCTGGCGCATGATTCGCCCCTCACGTTGGGTGAGGTCAGCGGGTTTCCACGGAATATCGACGTGGTGTAGGGCAACAGCCCGTCGCTGCAGGTTGGCACCAGTGCCCATCTTTGGAGTGGAGCCAATGACTACATCGAAGTCACCGTCGTTGCACTTTTGGAACAAGGTGGCCTTGTCCTTGTCCCATTCGTGGACGAAAGCGATACGGCTTCGATCCATGCCACGAGCGACAAGCTCGTCGCGGAGCGCGTCATAGATAGAGAAATTCGCACCACCCGGGGTGCCGGAGTCACAAAAGACAATCTGGACACCTCCCGGTTTGTCAGAGGTAGTGCCGTCGGCATTGAGGTAGATGCGGTCTTTCGTCTGATTCCACTGGTCAAGGATTTGTGTGCTCACAGCTTCGACACGCGATCCCGGCCCGTCAATGGTCAGTCCAACAAGGCGGCCGTCAAGTGTGACTTTGCGACCGTCAGAGGCAATTTTTAGTGCCATATCAATTTCCTGGCCAGTTACATCGGCACCGATTTTCGATGAGGTGCGACGACGGTCAGGGTCGGCGTCCCAGTCGTAATCACTGCGTACACCAAGGTCGGCGATAAAGTCCTTAACCTCTTGTTCCACATCAAACTCAATGACGCGGTTGGCGCTCCCACTGGCTAGTTCTGGCAGATCGGCGGTGATGTCGTCAGAGGTGACAACATCCATAAACAAACTCGATGCGGTCGCAAGCTCAGAGATATTCGCATAAGAAGCAGTGCGTACCTTTTGTCGCAGTCCTGAACCAGACGGTTTAACCTCGACATCTGCGACCTGATCAGTAAACGTTGCACCGAAAGCATTGATATCGTCGATTTCCAGCTTCTGACAAATATCTGGGCGCAGGTACTTGGCCATAACCCAGATTTCGGCCAGATTGTTAGCGATGGGAGTGCCTGTGGCAAAGGTGACCACAGGAGCATTTGCGCCGCTTTCGGCTTTGGACTTTCGCAGCCAATCGAGTTTCATATCCAGGTCAGAGGCCTTTTTTGAGCCTTGGTGATTCAAGTCAGACACTTGCGAGGAGCGCATGAGATTTTTGTACATGTGCGCCTCATCAACGATGAGGTAGTCGCATGGTGTCTGGTTGAGCGTCAGAGTCTGGTCAGTGGGAGAGTCCAGTAGCTTGTCGAGCTTGTTTTCAATTGCCTTGACGCTGCCTTCGACTTGCTTGACCGATGGGGTGCGTTCGCTGCCAGCGGTGGCTTTCGCCTGTTGCAGACTGTGACGAGCCTCAGCGAGTTGGCCTTGAAGGTATTCAACCTGAGTCTCATCATCGACGGGAATGCGCTCGAACACACTCTGCGGAACAATCACCAAATCCCAGTCGTCAGCACCTGTTTGTGCAATAAAGCGGGCACGCTCAGTGGGATTGGAGACGCCAGCGGCAGAGAGCACATTGGCTGTGGGATACCACTGGATGGCTTCTCGGGTGACCTGATCAGCAAGATGGTTGGGCACGACCATCCATGGTTGTCGCGCCAACCCTAAGCGTTTGAGTTCTGCTGCTCCCATAAACATGGTGCCGGTTTTGCCGGCACCAACGACGTGATTGAGGAGGACCCCTGGTTCGTTGACAATGCGCTCGACCGCATTGCGCTGGTAGCCGTAAGGAACAAACGTGTCTCCCAGCCCGGGCATTGCGCGCGCGGAGCCGTCGTAGGTGCGAGGAACGAAACCATTGAAGGCATCGTTGTAGGCCTTGGTGACATTACGGGCACGTTCGGGATCGTCCATGATCCACGAGGAAAAAGTCTGTTTGAGCAGTTCGGCTCGACGAGCCAGAAATGCTGTGGCCTGGCCATGACTGGAGTCTTTCCCGCCGTGTTGTTCAATCCAGCTTTTTGACCACGAGGCTTTGGGAGCTGACAAATTCAGCACCGCTTCCAAGGTTTTGTATGCCGGTATCGCTACACCATCATTGCGGGAGCACGCCACACCCTGGTTCGTGGCGTCTCGTGCCCGTCCAGTAGCTTGGAAATTATAGTTTGACCCGTCGCGGTTATTGTCGGCTACCAGCCCATATTCCATGTCGGCGGTGCCACCATATTCCCAGTAGTTCTTATCGACAGAGACCGTCCAGGAACCGTTATCGCGAGAGACTTTTAATCCAGCCCAATGATTGGTGTCAAAAACCTCATTGGCAAATTGCTCGTAGTAGTGCTCGGGCACCCAGGTCGCACCCGGGCGGATACTAAAACTGTCAATCTCTGGCGGCTGCACGTCCTGCAGGGCTGCGACATTAGTGCGAAATTGCGGATCATTATTGGCCGCGAGTCGAGCTATGGTGAGTTTTTCAGCAACAAAGCCGGAAAGGTAGTCGCCGCGCTCGATGAGTTCATCTGGTGCTTGCGGATTGCGGAATGCCAGGCCGTCAGCCAGCAGCCCGGCCGTTGCTTCATCGACGGTGGAATCCGTCAGCTCTGCGATACGGTGCAGGTCGAAGTCACCTGTTTCCGCGCGGGTGATAGACACCGCGTCTGCCAATGAGTCTGCATGGTCAGGCGCGGTGACCGGGCGGGCTGGATTGCGGTCGAACAGCGGAGCCTTTTGCGCAGTTCCCGTCGCTTCGTCAAAACGCTCTAGTGCCAGGACATTTTGGATGCTGGCATCACCGCGCAGTCCGGCCAGATGCCTTTGAACTTTCCGGGGAGTCGGCTCAGCGGCCTGCTCACGCAGCAGTGTCTCGGTAGCTTCCGGAAGCGGATCGCCGGGTTCAAAACCATTAGCCGCTCGCCAGTCATCGGCGAGAGTAGCGTAGGCCTTTTTCTGCGCAGTGGCAGAAGGGACTCGCCCGGCCTGCATCTCAAAACGATTGATGGGGCCGTGGGCATCAACATAGGTGTCGTAGAGCTGGTGGAGGCGCTTTTGCGCAAGCTCGATACCTGTGCCGGATTGGTAGGCCTGGCGTAGGGCAGTTTCCGCGTCTCGGAGGTCGATGAGCTCTGCGGATTCCCTCTGTAAGTTCTTGGCAACGCGTATAGGTTCCCATGTGCCGGACTGGTGGGCGTATTGAGAAAACTCGTATGCGCCTGTTTCATCAATACGGTAGGTGATGCGCCCAGGAATAGGAGTTGGAGCTGCCGCGTCAGAGACAATTGATTGCAGCGCGGCGCTTTGCTGTGAGAATGCCTCAGAAGACAGGGGAGTGTAGCCCTGCTGGTTTTCCACAGCCTGCGCAATGTCGGCTCGCAGAATCGTCGATAGAGCTGGAGCGATCTCGTCCTCGGAGGCGTTGGCCCGCATGATGGTGTTGCCCCACTGGTTATGGCCGATGCTGGTCTCACCAATGATGTGGTCAGGGTGGGCAATAAAGTAATCATTGATACGCACCTGCGTATCCCCGATGGTCGTGGTGTTGGTCGATAGCCACTGTTGAGTCAGGTCACTGGGGTCGGTATCTGGCTCGCGTACGCGCATGACCAACACGTCGGAGATAACTGAAGTGCCGGCCACAGAACGAAACGTTTCTTCTGGCAGGCGTACCGCGCTGACAAGATCTGCGTGCTTGGCGATTTCTTCTCGAGCAGCCGATTGTGCCGCATCTGACGTGTGAGCGCTGGTAATCAGCGCAACATACCCGCCTGGGTGTACCAGCTGGGCAGATTTGGAAATGAAATAATTATGGACGCTTAAGCCATCGGGGTTGAACCGTCGGTCCGTCGGCTTGTCGCGATTGCTAAAGGGGACATTGCCAATGGCCGCGTCGAACGGACGAGTATCTGGGATAACCGCCGTAAAGTCACGGTTGAGAATGGTGGCGTCCGGGTAGAGCAGGGAGCTAATGCGAGACGCAATCGGGTCGAGTTCGACCCCGGTAACCTCGGCGGCATTCGGTGCCGCACCGATAAATCCACCTATGCCAGATCCTGGCTCCAGCACGTGGCCACGGTCAAATCCCGCTGTCTTCAGCGCATCCCACATAGCTGTTGTGACCCCAGGAGCGGTGTAAAAGGCCGTGGTCACCGAGGCTCTGAGCTGGTCAATGCTCACATTGTCAGGAAGGGCGGCCACCAGGGCGTCATATTCGCGTGCCCATTGATCATTATTGGACTGGAAAACCTGGTCAGCAGCACCCCAACCTGAATAGGTTGCCAGGGTTGTCTGCTCCTCGGCTGTCGGCCAGCGATTTTCCTCATCGAGTGTCGCTAGCAGTTTGATGGCTTCGATATTGGCGTGAGCACGTGCCTTCGCACCCTGAGGTGCCAGAGACTCAGCAGGTGGAGAAAAAGTCAGCGCGGTACCGGCTCGTGGTTGGTCAGCAGTGGAGGTGCTGGACGGCTCCTCGACGGTAGTGTCCGGCTCGACAGTTACCTCGGTGTGCGTGTCGTCCTCATCGGCGCGGACAGCGATTTCGGCATATGCGTCAGTGAGCAGTTCGTCGAGATAAGGCTGCACGTGGATAGGAGCGGACTCACGCAGGGTACTCAGACTTTCGTGACTCGCCTGCAGCTGGTTGTCGTCGAGGTCTACCGGAAGTTCAGAGAGCAGTAACCGAGCTGGGTCATCATCGGCGGTTGTACTACGGATATGCCCCTCGGCCCAGGCCATAATTAGCTCGTCTCGGTCAAGATGCGCCAGCAGTGCATCGCGAACAAAAGGGCTAGTAGTGCGTCCCAAGCGCAGCTGCTCGCGGTAAAACTGTGGGTTCTCTGCCACCTGATCAGCAACAATTAGATCTGTGGCATCATGTGCCCAATCTCCCAAAGCCGACAGCGCTTCACGGGCAGGCGGAGTTAGATGCGTGGTGAAGTCGGCGATTTCCCAGCGTTCAGTAATCTGGCGAATGCTGTCGTCAGTAAGTTCGTCAAGGCCTACGCGCCCAAAGGCAGCGTCGGCAAGCAACAAATCCGTATCGTCAGGATCGCGTCCGTCGGTGTAGAACCGGCCACGACGGGCCAGCTCTAAATGCGCGCGTGAGACGTATTCCTCGGTGGCCGCTGGACTGTTGACCATGGCTGTCAGCTCATCGACGGATTGTTCAGAAAACACGCGACCAACGGTGGCCCAAAACGGGTTATCAGCCACCTCGTCGTTGGCATCACTAACCAAGCCCGACCGAGTGGCGAGCGCTTCAAGCTGGCTCCGCCACGTCTGCAGAGCATAGCCTTCCAGGGATTCTGGCTGGTCGATGAATCGCTCACGCTCGTCGAGGTCAGCAGCCAGTAGGCGGTACTGGTCGGCGGTAATAGTCGCAGGGCTGGTAGCAGGTTTGTCGCTCGGTGCTAGAGCAAATCGGCCGCCCGGGAGGAATTCTCCTCCTCGGCCAGATGCTTCGCGGTTATCGGTTCGGTTAGCTCCTCGTGGATAATCTGATTGGCGGCGAGCATCTGCTCCTGCTTCCACAGGTTTCGCATTGCTTCCTCGCTGACCGGATACTCGCTCGACCGATTCATCCACTGCTGAAAGTGGTGAATCTTGCGCTGCGTCACTAGCAAATCGACCTGTTCGTTCAGATTCTTCCAGCGGTCGTCGATTGTTGCCGGATCGGTGGGAAGCCCCAGTTCCTGGTGTGCTGCCAGAATTGTTGATTTCATCACTGCGTTGTCGGCTGCTGCTGTCCGGTTGAAAGGACGATGCGCCATCAACAGTGGATGAAGCATTGCCCACTGTCCGGGATACTTGGTCAGGGCCGGGGCTAGGAGCTGGGTTGCGAACTGGTGTTGGCGGAACTGAAAAATCAGGCGTTGACGGTTCCGCGCTACGTCGGCCTCTGTTTCCTCCGGCGCTCGATTGTCCTCCAGTTCCTTCGTGATTGCTGGTAGGAATCGTTCGCTGAGTTCGTCGGCCAGCTCCTCTAGAAACTGGTACACCTGCGGCGGTGTCGCTGGTTGATCCATCAGGAGAAGATACTGCTGAATCAGTCTCGTATCGAAGGTCTCCACGTCGTAGTCCGGCATCAGCCAGTGGTCGTCCGGCGGAGTCCAGTGGGTGGATTCGATCAGCGGCATTGTTCTTCTCCTTGTCGATATTGGCGAGTGAGTCGGTGTCAAAGAGTGACAACTGGTCGTTGCTAGGCACGTTCCTGCGAGCCATACTATCGCTCCTTTTTGAGGCTATAACAGTTATAGGTAATTTTCAACGGTTTTCTGAGGGTGCTCGATTTTTTTCGACGTTAAAGTTCGAAGTCGCTATCCTGTGAAGTCTCATACTCGATTTGCGGGATGGTGGATTGGTTGATGTGCTCATGGGCGGCGGCTCGACGGGCGGGTCCCTGTGCTGCTGCTTCCTGTGCGGCTGTGCGCACGCGGGCGCGGAACATTTCACGCAACTGCTCACGAGAGTGTTTAGAATCATTGTTTTCCTGCACGTTCCTTTCGGGCGTTTCTGTCACAGTGACGTTTTCGAGCTGTGTGGATAACTCGACGGCAAACGCGTGTAGCTGCATGTCGGTCGTCGGGGTCATCGGTGGGATATGCGTGTCCTTTAGCGGTGAACCAGGGGAGTGAAGCTGGTCAATCCGGGAAGCAATAACCGCGCCGAGATCACGCTCGGTAGCGTCGTACCGACACACCTGTGCGAGATGGTCGCGGAGATCGACACCGCGTAATGCGGCACGGCCTGCCGCGGTGCGAATGCGAGAGACTGCCTGCTGGTCAATGCGATTGGCGGCGTTGATGGGCAGTTCGTCAAGGAGACGCTCGGTGGCACTTGCTGCGTAATCAGCAGCGAGCGCCTGCACTGCGGTGCGATACAACTGACGCTGGCGTTGTGGGTCGGAGTCTTGATTTGCAAGATTCTCGGCGATGTCTGTGGCCGCAACGTGGCCGTGGTCACGATGCACGGCGCGTGTCAGAACATCGAGAGCGGTCGGCGCATGAGCATCACCATCCATGTGGAGGTGCGCTTCTTCCTCGGCTTCATCAATGCTGGTATCTGTGATTGCCCAAACGTGGTTTTCTGCTCGTCCTCGGGTTAAGGCCACGTAAAGGCCGCGTCTATCAGTCGTCGAGTCCACCACTGCGTGAGTGGTATCGACCGTGACTCCTTGGGCGCGGTGGATCGTGGAGGCATACCCAAGCTGGCAATGCTGGCGTACATAGTCGGCATCGAGAACAATCCCGCGACCATTTTCGGTGTTAATTGCGGTGATTGAGCCGTCTTTCCCAATGCGGTCAATCTGCCATTTCTGGCCGTTGAGAATCTTGTGTTCGCTGCCGTCAGGCTGCCGCATGACCTGGTTGCGGCGGGTCAGAATAGTGTCACCAACATAGGCGGTGTGATGGTCTCCGAGTTGCGCTTGTGGCGGGGTTTTACGCAAAAGGCGAGCTAACCAACCGGCGGAGGCTTGCACCTTTCCACGGTCGATCAATTCGCGCTGAATGCGAGTGTTGGCATCATCGACCACCGCGTTGGTGGATGCGACGAGAAGCGTGGAGCGGCCACGGTCAAAATCTGCTAACCACGCATCCACGGCACCAGAGACCATGGCGGAGCGTGTACCGCCGCTAATCCAGCCACGACGGTCGTACTCATCGAGTCCAGACGCATCGCCTCGACGGATTTTCAGGCCAGCATGAGCCTGGGCGGTATCGTCACCCTGCCGCATCACCTGGTCAAGCTCGACGGCAGAAGTGCGCTTACATACGGTACGGAACAGGCCACCGGTTTCCACCGCATCAAGCTGGTAGGGGTCACCGACCATACGCACGACCGCGCCTGTTTCGTCCGCGATTTCGACAATGGCGGCCAAATCATCTGTGCTTGCCATGCCCGCTTCATCAACGAGCAGCATGTCGCCAGGTCGAATAGTTTTACCAATCGCACGCTGGATTGCATCCGCGTTTTTCGGACTTGAACCGATTTTCCCGCGCCAGCGGTAGGTCAGCGACGCCAAAGTATGGCCAGTTTCGTTGATGTCTTCGCCGAGAGTTTTGGCAGCGACCGCCGACGGGGCGAGCGCGAAAACCTGTTTACCTGAGTTTCTCCACGTGTCGGCGACAACGGCCATCGAGGCCGTCTTACCGGTGCCGGCGGGGCCAACACCGGCGACCGTTTGCATTCCGGCAGACAGCAGGTGCCGCGTCAGCGCTTCCTGCCCAGCATTCAGTGCAAAGCCTTTAGCTTGCTGGTGACGGGCCAGAGCACGGTCAATCTCGGCGTTGGTTACAACGTGAGCTGTTGGCTCGACAGCCGAGTCGAGGACCGTGTTTTCCGCCGCCAGTACGTCGGCGCTGGTGTAGACAACATGGTCGGCGCTGCGGTCAAATAGTTCACCATCTTCGGTAAGCAGTCGCCCGGGAATACGGTAGGACGGCTGTGGGGTCAGGCGTACAGCAGACGCTAAAGCTCTGTCCATGACGTGCGCGGTGGCGAGGGCGCGTGCGCGCTGGGAGGGGAAAATCCAGGCAGAGAGTTCCTGCTCCACAGCAGTGTGGAGGTGGTGGCGGCGGAACTCGGAACGCCTCGATACCGCAAGAGCAATCGACGATTCCGCTTGTTCGGTGACAAATTTGCGCCACTTCTCAGAGTCCACCGCCGGTGCAATCGTCCGGGTATCAGCTGCGTGAGAGACATTCTTTTCCACCGCGTCGGTAGCCGAGTTGCCGAAGAACTGTCGGGCTTCGGCCTGCCATGTTTGACGCAAAGACCGCAGTGATTGCGCTGAGTCCTTGCTCGGTCGAGTATCCAACACGGCTTGTTGCCAGAGCTTTCGGCTCGCGCGCAGGCCCGGTGTCCGCCCGTGTGCCTGCCGATAGGCTTCTCGGAGCTGCTCATATCGAGGACGCGCGCCAGCGCGTCGTTTGGAGAAATGAGCAATCATCTTGGGATCAATACCTGCGACTTCCCACACGGGTTGTTTGGCAGGATCGGTCTCATAGTTAGTAAACGCGAGGTCGAGTTCATCTCCTAGTCGCTGCATCATCAGTGCGTTGTAGTGGGTGGATGCGGCAACGGCAGACTTCATCAGCGAGCGTGAATCAACACTGCGCCATTTGCCGTCGGGGCCTTGGACTTTGTTTGAAACCAGGCAGTGCGTGTGAAGATCCGGGTCACCGCTGCGGGTGTCGTAATGGACAAACTGTGCGGCAATGAGGCCGCGCGTGCGCGTTAACGTCTTGACTCCATTGACTTCACAACGGGTGCGCAGTGCGTTGTTATCGAGCCAATCTAGGGAAGCAGAGACGCATTCACTGTGAACGGACTCAATGGTTTTGCGCGTCTCCTCGTTGCCGAGTGCCCACAGCACAGAGATAGACTTCGCTGGTGAAAACGTCAGGTCGAAGCCTGCAGTAGCTTGGCGAACGGAGTTTTTCTTCTCGTTGACCCAGGCCAGGATTTCCTTTGGCGTCGCATTCGAGTAGCCGGTTTCGTCGCTGTAGTGCCTGCGTGCGACATCGACCGCGATGGTGTTTCGTTCCTGCTCGGTGGGCCTGCGTCCAGCGTGGTAGCGGAACTGTTTCTCCATGGCCGATAGCTCTTTGAGTACCTGATGGCCGCCGGAGTAGAACGGGTAGGCGCGACCGAGTTGTACGTCAGCAATGGACGCGCCGTTGGCGATACGGGAATCGGCCTCGGGGTGAAGCCCCTCACCGTAGAGCGCGGCCATGTGCTCCTCGGTGACAGTCGTGCCAGAGGTAATGGCGGTAGAGTCGAGGCCGGTGAGTCCGCGCCCGTACCAGCGGCCCGGGGGAGTACCGGTGGCTTGGTAGTAGTCACCGAGTTTGGTTTTCGCCCCTGTGTCGATGTCGGCAGTGGCAACGTTGCGTAGGAGATAGGCGTACCCATCTCCTGCGTTGACCACTCGAATCGACATCATGAGCGTGACGCTAAGAAGAAAAACCGTAGAAGTTAAGACCTACTTTTGAGGTCTGAACGATGACGAACTAGAGCGATTTTTCACCCCTGCGCGTTCGCGCTGGTCAGCCCCTAAGAAGTTGCAGATGTACATCTGCCAGAGGTGTGTCGACCTTTAGGTCGTCTGTGACAAAGTCAACAGAGAACGAACAATGACGAAGTTTGTGAGTACGTAGACGTTGGTCGTGGCCTGGAAGCTGCTAGCCTGTGCGGTAGCAGATAGCGAATCAACTCTGATAGAGGATTAGTGAGTGTTAGCGCTTGTTGTGGGGGTAGCGTCTTAACTTTGTTTCTGCGCGGTGTTTTTCTTTGGTCATGGTGACTAAAGACAGAAAAGCACAAGCCCGCCGCCGTGCGCGCGAACTTCAAAAGGAAGAAGCTGACCGTCTAGCCCGTATGCAGTCAGCGCGAACCGATGCGTTTATCGCGCTAGAGGCGTTCGATGAAGCGCAAGAGTCATTTGGGTATGCGCTCGATAAGCTCCTGGATGAGGGAGAGAAGAAGGGCAAACTGGCGAACGACTTCACTGTTCCCATGCGCCAGATTAATGAGGCGCTTGCTCTCGTTGGTTCGTCGCACGCCCGGAAAGCTGAAAGCGAGAGGATATCGGCCAGCGATGATGAGGCAGACGACGATACCGAGGTAGCGGAGTCCGACTCCGAGAAGGTTGCAGACGAGGAGTCGGAAGCCAATGACTCGGCTGCCAGCCACGATTCCTAATCGTGTGGTCGAGGCGTTTTGGGGGAAAGTTGTAAAAAGTCCGTCCCCTGATGGGTGCTGGATTTTTACCGGAGCGATTTCGTCGCCCGATGGATATGGCCGAATCAATTTTCGCGTTGATGGTCGGCAGTATTCGGTGTCGGCGCATCGTTTCGCGCTGATGCTGTCTGGCACAGATATTTCAGATTCTGAGGTCGTAGCAGACCATCGTTGCAATGAACCGCTGTGCGTGCGTATTGACCCGCGCCATGTAATCGCGTCGACGCGGGAGGCAAATGCGCGATACGCTTCGCTGACCGGTCGAGCACGTGGCCAGCGACCAGGGCTGGACACTCAGAATCGGTCTCGGGTGCAGCGTTCGCGTGATGTTCGTGCGGCGTTGGCAGAGGGGTGGAATGAAGAGGCCTACGCTCTTGCTGCGCGTAGGCCGGTTAATCCCTTGGATCAGCCAAGTCTGTTTGAACCTGGTATAGCGGAAAAGCAGAAATAAAGCGCTTGAATGTGAGGTGCTGTTTAGACGACAAATTGGTTTGAAGTTTCACCTGGACGTTTAGGATCTTCGTTCTGGAAACCCTGGAATCTAAAGAGTGAAAAGGTCGAGATTGCGGCCGAATTTCCTAGCCAAGCAAAATTGGTCGTTGATCAGGTTACATACGGAAATTCAGCCATTTCTACTCTTGATTTTTACCACTCTGTAGTTACTGGGTGGCGTAACAAGCAGTCTGGAATCGAACTCGTCTTGATTAGCGATGGAAACTTGAGGTTCCCGTCCAGTTCACGGGCTCTGTGGTCAGCTACGCACTCCAAAACGCGAAGAGCCCCTTTATAGCCAATAGAAGTAACGCGATTGAGGGGACTTGGATTGTATTAGCTGCAGCCTTTTTATTGCATTTGGCTACCCCAAGACATGGTACTTAAAGTCTCTTTTTTGAAGATAACTTCTGAGTATTTTTGATTCATTGACAAGGTAAAAACTTGCGCTTAGCTTAAGTTCACGCCGGGAGAGCAGGTTATCGTGACGACTGTTATCGTCCTCTCCCGATACTCACAGGGAAGGATGTCCATGTTAAAGAAAACTCTATACGCAACATTGGTTGCAACAGCTTTAGGCGCATCAACGATGGTAGTTGATGCGCCATACGCTGCTGCGGCAACGATCAGCTGTAGCGGAAAGCAAAATAACCCTCACCGTTCATCGCATGTGCCTGGGACAGTAAATGCACAAGCGGTTGTTAACTGCACCGGACCAGTAACGTCGCTGTCGGGAAACGTGACATTGGTCAGGGACGATGGGGCTACAGCACGCTCTGGAGTGATAGTCAGGAATAACACGAAATCGTGGAGGGGAAACGCTGCCCTAAAGTGTGATGGTAAGACTCATTCATATACGGCGACTGTCGTTATGACATGGACCGGGCCTCCGTCGTGGAAGCCTCAGACGTTAAGAAAGCAGGACAGCGCTACTGCAACAGTCAAATGCTAGGAGAGCTGAAACTGCCGTCCATAAGGGAATCGTCATCGTAGTCGCTTTCCGCTGGGTATTCGCCATCAAGCAAGAAAAGTTTAATGTACGGATGCCCAGCTTCTGTCTTTTCGGGCGATCCGAGCAAGACTGCATAGACGCGCCCTTTAGATTCTTTTCTCGCCCATGAGACGATTTCGTCGAGCCTTAAAGAAGTATCCGCTTTGAGTGCAACTCGCATCCGCTGATCTTCCCCATCGGGGACTTTTTCGATTTCTCCCCAGAAAAATACGAAATACGAGGGCTGCAGCGTCTCGGGCTCAGTTGGGACTTGAAAATTGATTTTAGATGCTGGGTAGAAGTTCATACCGCCTAAACGTAGTTTGATTGCTCGGTCATGACAACTGGTTACGGCGAGATGCCTAGATGATTCTCCTCTCATTGCGGCGTTTTCTGCGAGCGCGATCCACGGTTGAAGTCCCAATCCCAGTGCATCCGCTATTTCTTCGCGTGTGTGACCGCTTTGAGTCATGAGTACTTACGGCATCTAGACCGCGTGGTGTGAGTGCAGGGGGCGTCCTAGACGCTTACCTTGACTCTTTGCCGCTTGCAGGCCAGCGACCGTCCTTTCGCTAATCAAATTCCGTTCGTACTCCGCCGCAGCGACCAGCTCACCTAGCGGGAGCCGACCTTTTGAAGTCGTGTAGTCGTGCGATGGAAGTGGCGCTGGCGGGATGATTCGGCATGTATTGCGAGGCGGGTATACGTTTTACTTTAGGCGGTTAGGGTACCTAAGTGGCCAGGTTTATCGCCGGGGGTAAACGCCTCTTTTCTGTTGCAGGTCGTTGGGATTTGTCGTTAAAAGCTGTGCCCGGCGATAGGCGACCGGCTTTCGCCGGTGTCTGAGGTTGAACTTTGAGTCCTGTCAAGAAGGAGCTTCTTAGAGATCGACCTCTCCGAAACTGATTGCGGCGTGCTGTCCGTCTATTGTTTTCCGCAATCCGGGGAAACAATCTTGTGCCAAATCGGGCAGGTCGGGGTGGATTGCCTCTAATACGTAATCCAGCTGGGTGAGGTGCTCCTGTTGATTCCTGTTAAAGATTGGTTCGTGATGCGCGATGCGATCTCGTAGTTTCTTTAGGTTGTAGGCGTTGTGGAAGAGCTGGCCGCGTCTGATATCGCTATCGAATTCGTTTTGGAGGTGGTTGCGCCAAAGAGACGGTGCATTCTCGTAGTGTAGAACGGTGGTCCAGACTCCAAACGATGACGCCGCAACTACGTTGTCAGCTGTCGGATTAGGGTCATTGCACTGCACTTTTGCATAGGCTTCTGCAGACTTAATCTTTTCTGCAAGTTTGTCGGATATTCCTAAATTGTCTTCTTCCCACCAATCATCACGACCCACAGAATCCGCGAGAGCATCATGGAGTTTATTACGCAACGCTACTTCTGTGTACGAGAGGGGACCCCACCACCGAGCTGCCAGGCTTAGGTTCCACATATAAAGGCGTGACGCTTCTAGCGTATTATTTGAGCATCTCAGGTAAGTCGAGAAACGGGGGGTGCCCATCTCGTAGGAAACATCGAGATCGAAAGGCAATTTAGTCATTCTGAAAGAATAGCAAACGCCCCCAGGCAGATACCGTGATGGTACGTCCCTGGGGGCTAACGAGTTTTATCGTACTCGTTGATTTAGATAAGTCAATTTTCGGGGGTAGTGATTCTCTCTTAGGGGCTTATGCTTTTATCAAGCCCGCGTTGGAATCCCTGAGGGGAAACTCTCGGGGTAGATTCTAAGCGTGGCGGACTGGTCGATTAACTAGTGTTGATAGGCGCGCATGATAATGCCCGAACGCCCGTTAACGGTCAAGCGGGCCAGGCTCTTTAGTTAATGCTCGTGAGGCAAATTCTTTCGACTGCATCTGTTACGGCGATTTCGAGCCAGTTTTCCGCTGCTGTGTCCACAGCGTTGTAGGCGTGGGTCTGGATAGCTAGAGCGTTGGCGATCCATGGTGCTGGCGTGTCGTCGATGTGAAGAAGTGCTTGTTCTGACCACTCTTCGAGCGCAAGCGCGACAATGTCCGGTTCGGTAATCAGGTCGTGGTCGTCGGCAAGTTCGTTGGCAACAAGTTCTGCGAGTCGGAAGAGTGTTCCGGTAGTAGCGAATCCGATTGGGATTGTGGCGTAGCGTGGCATTTTCTCTCCTTGCGTGATTGCGGTGACCATCTTTGGTGTGGTGCCCGCCCTCGTTTTTTGCCTGAGAAGGCACGGAGTGCCGATTAGGTCGAGCTTTAGTGGAATGCAAGTCCCGGTATCCGAGGAAGGAGAAAAAGTTTTCTGCGAAATAAGCGCAAGGAGCTATGTGCGACTGGAGCGCGTAGAAAAGTTTTTTGGAAGGAATCGGACGACGCCGTCGCTGGACTTGCGTGGAGCGGGTCGACCGTATAATCGCCGCAGGCTTCTCATGGAAAAACGAGATTTAAGGATCGGTGTCGATCCTTAAAAGAAAAATCCCCATGCTGCGCATGGGGTTCCGTATGTGGTCATGCCCGCATGACCACCTGCCCGCATGCGGGCGTTGCGGTCTTATGCTTCTGTCGCTTCACTATCAACTGTGCTGTATTCCTGAGTTTCGGGCTGGGGTTGGCTACTATCTTGCTCCGCGTGGCTGTCATCGAGCTGAATGCCATTGGGGTAAGCCGATCTTGCGAAGGCGAACGCATCGACTTGTGATTGGTCAATTTCAATGTTTTCCAGCTGGTCGTTAATCCACGTTTGGGCCTCATCTGTAAAAGAATGGACGTTGCACGCGACCATACCAAGATAGACGGTGTCGTCAGGCTCACGGTTTAGTAGACCAGAATCAAATACGGCGTTGAGGGTTTCGCGTGTGACATCGTGGTTGACGATGATTTGGCGGCGGTCGTCGTCGAGGTCGATGTGGGGTGCATTTTCGGTCAGCGTTGTGAAGATTTCTTCGTTGCCGTCTTCTTCATGGGTGAGAGTAATGCCGGGTCGTCCACCATTAACGTAGCGGTCGACCGTGACCTTGAGATCGAAGTGTCGCCCATAGAAGTCCAGTGGAACATCCCAGTTTTGCTGAGCCATCGTGGGTGTTTTCCTTTCGTAGTCGTGTGCGTGTGTATAGCGGTCGAAGTGTTGGTCGAGCCGGTTCTTTGTTGCGTCGGTTTCATGCTGTTGAGCAAACAGTTCGTCGATGGTCAGGTCAGCGTCATCGTGTGAGGCTGGTTGGCATATTTGCTTGTAGAAGTTGTGGAATGGTGCCGAATTTAGCGTGGTGCCAGCCATGGAAGCCGCAGAGACATCATGTAGCTGACTGATGTGTCCTTCCCAGGACAGCTCGATGTCGTATCTGGTAGCTAGGGTTTCCATGAGCGCGCGTGTTGTGCGTCCGTTTCCCTCTCGGAAGGCGTGGATTTCGTTCAGCTCGCAATGAAGATAAGCCAGAGCTTCGATTTTGTCGTCGTAGTTAGCTGAGTCCAGTGCGTCAACGACTTCGTCGAGTTCAGCAATCCGCGCTTCAACGGTGGTATGGCTCGCAAAAGTGGCGTAGCCGTCGGGGTGACTGGCGCTGGGGATCGTCATATCGAGATCACGGAACTGTCCGGCCCAGTCGTAGCAATCCTGGAAGAGGTGTTCGTGCGTTTGAGCGAGCTGATTGGAAAGTGTCCCATCAAATCCAAGCGCAGGCAGGGTCAAGCTGCGCCTGAGAGATAATTGTCCCTCGGCCTGTTGCCACGCCTGTTCGTCTGTGATGCCTTGCTTATTTCGTAGCGTATTCGTGCCGGGGAAAAGGAGATTGTCCCAGCGTTCCTGCTGCGTCACTGGCTTGCGTCTTCGTTCGGAATGAAGCCCAGTTTGCGAATCTCGTCAGCAGCTGTGGATTGACCTCGGGCTAGACGGTACGCCGCTTTAATATCCTCTTCGTCGAGGCGGACTCCCTCGGCTTGCGTGGAGGCAACGGCATTGCGGACTTTACGTTCAATTCGATCCATAGGGTGAGTGTATAGTCCATCACAATTTTTCGTAATGCGCTGCCCGCATGCCGGCGTGCGGGACTGCGGGCATGCCCGCATGGCCGCTATTCGCCGTGCTTGCACTTAATCATCAAGTCGTAGCTGTCCTTAAGTCTTTGATCCCTTTCTTCCCATGACAGAGTGTTGGCGTCTTCCAAGGATTGCTGTGATACTCCTGGCAGGACGTCATCGCCTTGGTCAGGTTGTTCAGCGCAAGGGTCAATGCCCGTCTGTTCAATTTGCTGTTCCCGCCAGTTCTTACCGTCTTCGCGCTTATGCAAGACTTCACCGAAGAGGACGAACGGGGTGGCGACGACAACATAGAGAATTGCGCAAATGATGCCGAGCGGAACGAAGCGAATTAGAAAATCGGTCAGATTGCGGAATTTGCGCCACAAAAAGACGGCTACGAAGAACATGAAAATGTAGTAAGGCATCATGGGAATATCCCTTCTCTATGCGGTCAGTACCGCGTGCGGTCAGGCAGGCATGTTGGAAGTCTGGGTAGTTGCGAGATGAAGAAGTTTGAAGCTGTTCAATCGAGCAAGTTTGTGTTGCTCGATTGAGTGCTTTTGAATTAGGCGTAGTTGACTGCTGGTGCAATGCGGGCAGGTGCCATGATTGCGATTGCTGCTGCGCAGAGGAATACGGCAAGGATCTTGAGCGTTGACCAGTCACCGCCGAGCAGTCCGCCGTAGAGGACGTAAACGACTGAGACCACGGCAGTTAGTGCGCCGACCGCTACCTTGTACAGTCCTTCGTTTCCAGTGCCGTCTATAGGAAGGTAGATCAAACCGAAGCACAGGCCGATTAGTGCGGAGCACACTGCGAGAAACAGTGATTCAGATAGTTCGGGCACTGGTTGGTTGCTGAATGCGTTGATGGTGGCTGATACAAGGAAGATGACGGCGAATGCGACGACACCTCCGAGTACGGTGAGCGCACCGAGGTTGATAGCCAGCTTTTGAATGTCGTATTTCGGAAGTTGCTGGTTGTCCTGGGGGTGATGCTCATAGTTAGTAGATGGGTAGGTCATGAGTCCTCTTTTCCGTGAAGTGTGGGCGTGCGGTCAGGCGGGCATGCGGGCATGATTGCACGGTGCTCGGATTTGGCGGTCTGAATTGCAGAACATTCTTTCGGTAGTGGTTTAGGAGTCGAGTAGGTCGGTGACGGCTTGTGTCACGATGTCGGTGACCGTGCGCTGGTTTTCTGCGGCGTAAATGTTTAGCCGGTGTCGAAGTTCCGGGCTAATGCGAACGGTGAGATGGACGCGGTTGTCAGTTTGGGTGGCTTGCGTGAAAGTGTCGCGTGCGCGCTTTGGCGTGGTAGCTGGCTTGTGCATAGCATTGGTGGGTTTTCTCATTTGATTGTTTTCCTTCTTCTCGTGATTCGTGCGGTCATGCCCGTATGCGGGCTAGCGATTTTGCGGTAGGAATTCTGTGAGAATCTCATCGGCAACGCCGTCGTATCCGTGCCATTGGGAGGGTGTGGTGCCCCATGCTCGTTTGATTGCTTGACGTGCGAGAATGATGTTGGAAAAAGTTGGAACGCCGGCCTCATCGAGTGCGTTGAGTAAGTCTTCAAGCGTCGTGGTGTTTAGCTGTGCTGAGGTGATGAGTACTGCAGCGGGCTTGTCGGTGATGATTTCGAGTGTCTCCCACATGCGAGCTACTTCAATTCCAGATGGCGAGGTTGGCACGATGACAGCGTCGGCGGTGCGTAGTGCCGCGTCGATGAGTGCAGGGTCGCCGGGAGGACAGTCAATCAGCACAATGTCTGCGTCGGTAGGGGAGATGCTGACAGAGCGTTTGTTGACGGGAGTGACAGGAAAGGGCAGTGGATCATTGGCTTCCGCAGCCAGAAGTGACCAGTCTGTGGATGATCCCTGGGGGTCAGCGTCATGGACAGCTACCTTTTTGCCCAGCGTTGAGAAGTAGGTTGCCAGCATGATTGTAGACGTGGTTTTCCCCGTACCACCTTTGTTGTTACAGATTGCGATTGTCGTCATTGTGTGATTCCTTTCGTCGGATGGTGTCAATTGCGTTGCGCGTGTAATTGAGATCAGTCCAGTTGTGTCTGACGCGGTGTAGCGTGTGGTGGTTTGCACGCTGGCGTGGCCTAGCGCCTGTCGAATGGAGAGCAGGTCATGGGAGGCCTGATATCCGACGGTGGCGAACCTGTGCCGCAGTGGGTGAAGCGTCCAGGTGCCGGGAAGCGCTCGTGAGGCGAGTTTGCTGATGTACCGGGAAGATAAGTGCCCATCGATTCGGCCTGGGAAAAACCAGTATGAATTGACTTGGTGGGATCTTCGGCGCAGCATTGCAGCCAGCTTGGCGGGAACAGGAAGGATTCGCTCTCTGCCACCTTTGCCCTCGACGGTGAGGTTCCAAATGCCCGAGGGGGAGGCAGCAAAGCGGTCTGTGCGTAGTCGTGCGATTTCTCCTGCTCGAAGTCCAAGCTCAGCAGCCAGCCGTAGGATAAGTTCGGTGCGGTCAGTAACCTCAGCAAGTACTTCGGCGAGGATTTCCTCGGGGATCGGACGCGGAGGGGGAACTGGGCGTTTAACACTTGGCAGCGTTGGCAACTCCGGACAGTGAGAGTCCGTTGCAAACCAGCGCAGAAACGTCCGTACGCTCGCGTGATATGCGTGCCTGGTTTCCGGATGCCAGTTTTTCTCACCGCTCCAGGCAGTGAGGGCTGATTCAGTAACTGTGCTTGGTGTTGGCGCGTGAAGTTCACGGGCCAAACGTCGAACATGGCGGATACGGGTATCGATTGTGGCCGGTCGCATTCCTTGCGCTCGTAAGTGAATTTCCCAGTTTCGGAGAGGTAATTCCCACCCAGCGGGAATAGGTGCAAGGTTCGCGCGATCACTGATAAGCATGAGTTCATTGAATTCTTTTGTTTCCTTTAGTGTTATATAACAGTAATCTTTAGGAAATCTAGCGTTCAGTTAGGGGCTGTCTTGTGGTCGTGCGGTCATATTTGCGTTACCGCATGTGGTCGCGCGGTCATGCCTACATGCGGCCGTCCTGCTGGCGCTGTATCGAGCGTGATTGCTTGTTTAAGCGCGATACTCTGTTTGCCGCTCGCAAGTCCAGCAATGCGGGCATGTCCTCATGCGGGCATGACCGCAATTGGGTATGCGGGTGTGCGGTCTTGGGGGTCAAAAAAATATGTTGTGCCTGCCACGAGCCATTTTTGTAGCGCCAAAGCGAACCATGCCAGGTGTTAATCTTGGCTACTGCCCCAGAGGTCGTAGGTTCGAATCCTGCCCCCGCCACTAAGAAGAGACCCCTACCGGTGCAACGCCGGTAGGGGTCTTCTTTATTCTGGGGCCAAATCACCGTTTTTCACCGTTTTTTTTGGGGGGGGTAAGTCGTTGGGTAGCCGTTGGGTCTGACGAACTCGCGCACTGCACAACCGGGCATTAAAGGGGCGGCCATCAGAAATGCGGTGTGAGGCGCTGCTCGATTAGTCGGCCTGAAGGTACTTAGCTTGAGGGGGTGCTGGGTTGATTCCGGTCGATTTGCCTCAGCTCATGTACGCGCTGCTGGCTTTCGGTTTCACATATCGATGAGTTATTCACTTATGGATACGCTGGAGCGCATCGATAGGTGAATCATGCATCGATAAGTGAGCGCAGCGCTAGAAAATAGCTGGCAGACGGGCCTAGTCAGTCCACGGTGGGGTCGCAACAGTAGAGGGCGGGAGAAAACTTTTCCTGTCCCCGCCCTCTATAAAGAACTCTACGAAGCCCTGGTCTTCGATTTCTTCAGCATGATCATCGGCGGAATCAACAGGGCTAGCCCGCCGATAAGCGCGACTCCACCGAATAGCCACACCAGTCCGGCGAGGATTGCGATGGGTGCGAGGATGGCTGCCGCGATCTCGAAGGGCGCGAATCCCACATAGGCCATGCCAAATTCCTCGAGCGTGCCGGATTTCTGCTCCGGGTCCACAATTTTCAGTACGGCGATGCCCGTGGCCACGGAGGCAGTTGCCCAGCCCCAGCTGAATACGGCGCGCTCGAACCAGCCATGTTCAAAGATGCGTGGTGCGACGTAGAAGAACAACACCAGGCAGAAGGCCAGGCCCACGACGAACAGGATAATTAGCGGGACGATGTAGGTGGCCACCACTGCCGGCACAATCGACGCGATGCCGACTGCAACCAGGAAGTCCGTCGACGCGCCGGAGACCGAACCCATCAACTTTGCATCCAGGTAGTGTGGTGCCTTAATCAGGTGCAGCACGCCTACACCTGCCAGGCCGACCAGGAATGCCATTGCGAATAGTGGGAAGCTCAGTGCAGGGAAGATGTCATTGACCCAGTTGGTCAGGATATTTGCCAGGAAGAGCGTCACCGCTAGTGCTGCAACGTGCAGCGCGATTGGTTCGATTGAGGACGGGCTTGTAGTCGCCCGCCCCACACTTGGGCGCTGACCAGGAAGGGAGATGATGCCTGTCCGCATATCCTCCGGCAGTTTATCCAAGTCTGGCAGCTCGTTGGTATGGCCCTTCTTCGAGCCCCATCGGGCGAAAATCACGCCACCGATAATTGCGGAGAACATGCCCACCGCTGCGGCCGTAAAACCCAAACTCGTGGCCTCGGTCATGCCTGCTGAGTCCAGCGCGCCACCAACTGCGGCGGCCACACCGAAGCCACCGACGAAACCAACGGGAAGCATGATGCCGAACCAGTCCGGCGTATTGAACAGTGGGGCGAAAATTATCACGCCGAGTAGCGCGAAGAATCCCCACTGCGCCAGGTACATGCCTACGGAATAGGACCACATCGTTCGCGCGCGCTGGCGCACCTTGGCATCGAAATCCATTGTGAATGGCAGGGCACCGAAGACTGCCGCGATGAGAATGGTCGCGTAGTCGCCGAAATGCTCGCTGAACTGGATTATTCCCAAAGCGTTGGGGCCTAGCAGCAAGCCGAGCAAGCCCGCAGTAATCGGTGCGGGGATGAGAAGCTTTTGGAACCAGGGGATGAACCGTCGCATCAAATTACCGATGATGAGCAGCAGCGAGATCCAACCGATATCCATCAAGACGTCGAAGGGTGTGTAGCCATCCACGTGAACTTATTGCCTTTCTCGTAGGTGGGGTTTCACCATTTAACAATTATGCGAACCACATCATGGATTCTAAGAAAAGGGTTAGAACCATAGGGATACGTTGCGATTGTATGTTAGCTACCGCGAGATTTTGAGGCTTCGGCCCCAGTTGAGCTCACTTCCTTTGCAGAAAAACCACCTACCCAGTTCATTCTGGGAGGTGGTTTTGGTTGAGGTCAGACGGTTTTACTGTCGGCCATTCTTAATGCGCGACCAAGCCGCTGCGATAACCACGCCAGCGCATGCGATGGCGAGGTAGGCCCACACGTGATCACCGCTGGTCTGAATGGTCTTTGGCGGAGCAGGAGTGTTCTCCGCAGTCAGCACACTTTCTGTGTCACGGCCGGAGGTGATGTCATCGATCCAGTCAGCAGTGCCAGCGAGGGTAGTGATAGCTGCGCTGGGGGAGGGCAGGTCAGGGTCGCCATTGGAGGTTCCGGCGGTAGCGAGACCAGCGAGCTTTCCGTCGACGAAGAATGGGCCACCGGAGTCGCCTCCCTGCATACCCGCGCCGGAAACGGAATGTGCGTCCAGGATGGCGCTTTGAATCATTGGCATCATGGCAGCGTCGGCTGGGATACTTTCTGTCCCTGCCGGGATCGACTCGGTTTTGGAGTCATCTGGCATGGCAGCTCCTGGCTGCATCTCCATTGATTCCATAGCGTCACCCGGAACAGCGCCGCCCGGAATAGCCTCACCCGGAACAGCTTCGCCTGGAGTAGCGTCACCCGGAACAGCACCACCAGGCGCAGCCTCACCTGGGGTTCCTTCAGTGGGGCCTCCTCCCAGCAGCTCATTGACGACCATCTTGGTCATCGGAAGCTGCCCGGATCGTGCCATGGACGAGCTGCTGCTCCAGCCGTAGAGAGTTCCCGTCTGTCCAGGTGTGGGGATATCGCGGGAGACCTTCGCCGGGGTTGCGTCGGTGACCTTTTCGGTCAGGTGAAGCAATCCCGCATCAGACATTGGAGAAAGCGCCCAAGAATCGGCATCGTAGACCTTTCCACCGATGCGGGCCTGGGTCCCTTCGTTGTTCACAGACTCCAGGCAGTGGCGTGCGGTGAGCACCCACTGGTCGGCAACCAGCGTGCCGGTGCAGTCACCGAAATTACCGATTTTGCCAATCTTTAGCGCGGCCACAGAACTGCTTTCAGCATTGGCGGGTGCGGGTTCGCCGTTTTCCAATGCAAGAGCTGGAGTCGCAGATAGAAGCAGGGTGCTGCTAACAATTGCTGCGATGGAAAAAGATGTTTTCTTCACGGTTATTTCCCTTTCCCAGAAGGAACAATGCCCTTGATTGCGGTGGCAACGAGTTTTTCGGCAGGGCCCTGTCCGACAAATTTCTTCCAGAGGCTAGCGATGACGAGGAAGAATACGATGAAACCTGCTGCAGACAACGTGGAATGCAATGCAACATTCTGCTGCCAATAAAACGCGGTGAGAACGTGCAGGATGTAGATTGTCAGCGACATTGTTCCCATAGCCGCGAATGGGTAAACCACAGCTGGGAAGCGATCGCCTATGAAAAGGCACAAGTGCAGGACAATGGCGGCAACTGCGACGGAGAGAATGATTTCTCCGAAGATGCCAGTGTGTCCGGTAAAACGGAGCCAGCCAGCAATCTCGGGATCAAATCGGAAGTACATGCCGACGGCCGTGATGACAGCACTGACAGCGGTGACAATCCAGCTCAACCGAGCATTGGCGCTGTTCTCAGAGGTGGAAGTGTCTTGCAGGCGACGGCGTAGGTAGACGTCGTAAAGCAGCATGCCGCCGATGAAATATGCGATCCACGCGAGTAGCGGATAGATCTGCGGCAGCGTCATAGGCGCGTACTTAATTGTGGCGGCGATGGTGGCGGCGATGAAGAAGCCGACTCGCCACCAGGTTCCGAGCGCTGGCATCCAGGAAACCAGCATCATTACCAGGCCCATGATGACGAGGACCACCTGAATTTCTCCACCCACCGGCAATAGTGCCAGGCCGATGAGAATGATTAGGGCGCCGCGAGTGATCAAGCGCAAGAAGGTAGTGCTGCTGTAATTGCGGCCGATGATCATCATTGTGGCGCCGGCGATAATGGCGAACAGTGATGAGGGTAGGCCAGAGAGCACAACCTTTGTGCTCCAAAGTAGTGAGGCCATATGGACAATGATCATGCCGATGATGGCGAGTGAGCGCGCTATATCGAGCCCCACAATTCGGGTAGGTTTATTCACCCCGGATTTCTCCTTTACTACAACTTATAGGGAGGTGCTCTTTGGTAAAAAGCACTCTCTACAAACGGCGTATTGAAAACGACTTTCTAGTTGTAGCAACCGAACCTGACAATACATTAAGTGACTATGTGTAAATCATGGTGTTTCGTCTGTGTTTTTACTGGGAAACTAGCGCGCTCAAAAAGCTAAGAGGCAGGCGTAACCTGGTGGCATGACATCGATGCTGACGAGTTTCACCTGGGCAGAGGTGCCAGGCGTCTTCCTCGCGTACCTATTAATCATTGCCATCCCCACCGCTCTCGCATGGGTGGGTGCCGCATGGTTGGCCAAAAAATACGGCGAGCGTATCGCATTTGGGCACACGATTTTCGTCTTTGTCGCAGCATTCCTAATCTGCTTTTGTACGCTCGCGTGGACACTTGAGGGCGAATACGACTACTCGCCGTGGCAGGTTTTCTGCAGCGGCTTTGCGATGGTCATCCTCACTGCCTCTGCCATGATGCGCGTGCCCGCCCCAACTCTGAACCTGCTGCCCACCTGGTGGGCTGCCGTCGCCGGCTACGCCCTGTGCTGGAGCATCATTGCCGGCACCGACGACACCACCGGGCTCTGGGCAGTCGGCCTGATGTTCCTGCTCCTCGGTCTCATCGCAGGCGTCGGCGCAGTCGTGTGGCTTACGCTGGCGATAAGGCGGCTTTTGTTGGATTCTGCCGCTTAGGGATTCTTAGTGGAACGGAGTTCGACAGCTAACTCGTCGATACGGCGCTCGAGGTCATCGCGAATCAGGTCCATGCGTTCTTTTCCGTCGATGCCTCGTTTTGAGGGCTCGTCAGTAAGCCAACGCTCGAGTGAGCCTTGAGCGTCCGAGGGGAGCTCTACATGAGCGGCATCGCCGATGATGACAACACGATCTGCAGTCCGGAGAATCGTGGGGGCAATGGGCTTTGGTGATGCACTGTCCATAGAGGCGCCGATTTCTGCAACTGATTTGGCTGCAAGCGCATTGGTAGTAGTTTTGGGGTTCGTTCCTGCTGAAAGGGCGATGAACTGCGTGGCATATTTTGCACGCGCAATGGCCTCGGCCATCTGGGATTTACCGGCATTTGCCACGCAGATGAAAAGTACCTTCGGGATTTCCTTCATTTCAGAATCCTTTTTCTATAGTTTGTCCGGTACGGAAAGGTCATTAGGGAAAAGGCGCGGCCCGAGCCAGCGGGTGACGTAGACAAGTGCAACGAGTACGGGTACTTCAATAAGTGGTCCAATCGTTCCCGCAAGTGCTTGCTGGGACAATGGGCCGAAGGTGCCAATCGCAACCGCAATTGCCAACTCGAAGTTATTTCCGGCGGCCGTAAAGGCAATCGATGCGGAGGTTGCGTAGTTCATGCCCGCGGCCTTGGCCGAAGTGAGAGCGATCGCGAACATGGCGAGGAAGTAGATCACTAGTGGTAGTGCCACTTTCGCAACGGTCCAGGGATTCTCAAGAATCTGCTGTGACTGAAGCGCAAAGAGCAACACGATTGTGTATAGAAGGCCGGCAAGTGCCAATGGTGAGATTTTGGGCAAGTACTCATTTTCATACCAGTCGCGACCACGGGTGCGTTCACCAATTATGCGTGATGCCGCGCCAGCCAGAAGCGGAATACCGAGGAATACCACTACAGATAGTGCGATTGCCCAAAAAGAAAAGGTGGCGGAAGTGGTTTCCAGTCCCAACCAGGAGGGCAGAATCTGCAGGTAGAACCACCCTAGAGCGCCGAACATGAAAATTTGAAATAGCGAGTTGACGGCCACCAATACGGCAGCGACTTCAGTATCGCCGCAAGATAGGTCGTTCCAGACCAAAACCATTGCAATGCAGCGGGCGAGACCGACGATGATCACGCCAGTGCGCAGTTCTGGACTATCACTGAGGAATATCCAGGCAAGGGTGAACATCAGTGCGGGGCCGAGAATCCAATTGAGGAAGACTGTGATGCCCATCAGCTTCCTTGATGTCAAAATTTTGCCCGTTTTGTCGTATCGAACCTTTGCGAGCGGTGGGTACATCATGACCAGCAATCCGATGGCGATTGGTACGGAAATTGTCGTAATTTTTGCCTCTGCCAGCCAGTTCACAAGTGACGGTGCAATTTTGCCCAGAATGAGGCCAATTGCCATTGCAGCTGCAATCCATAGCGGCAAGAAGCGGTCTAGGAAGCTGAGTGACTTTGTAGTCTGTGTCATAGTTTCCGGTGTAATCAATATATCGATGATTGTCAATATATTTAGAGGGGAGGCCGTGTAGCCTCAACGGGTATGGACGAAATCTCAGAATGCTGTGCACTTGGCGGTCGGCCTCTCGACGCGGCGGAAGCGCAGGCTGCGGCAACGCTCTTCAAAGCGCTGGCGCAACCGGCGCGCCTGCAAATTTTGTCTCAGCTCGCTGCCGCTGGCTGTAGTCCGATGACCGTAGGGGAGCTGGCCGCTGTTTCTGGGCTTAGTCAGCCGACGGTGTCGCATCATTTAAAGACCATGGCGGATGCCGGGCTGCTAACTAGGTCTAAGAGTGGACGGGTGGTAACCCATGAGGTACGCCCTGAGGTATTTGCTGAGCTGCGACGTATCCTGGATATCGGTCACGCGGACGGGAGATAGTGAGCCGCTCGTCGCAAATTGCGATAGGTTGGAAAACCCTGTTTACCCGCCCAGGCGCTTGACGACGGCGTCGTGAAGCACCCCATTCGTCGCAACTGCGTCCCCGCCGTGCGGCCCGTCGACTCCCACTAGGGAAGTGAAGTGGCCGCCAGCTTCCTCCACCAGGATCGCAAGCGCTGCCAGGTCCCACAGGGAAACCTCCGGCTCTGCGGCGACATCGACCGCACCCTCGGCTACCAGGCAGTAGGAGAAGAAGTCGCCATAGCCACGCAGGCGCCAGGCGTCATCGGTGAGACCGATGAAGTTGTCGCGCAGGTCGCGCTCGGCCCAGCCGGTGAGCGAAGAGTTGGAAATTGAGCAGTCCGCGATGTCTGCCACCTTCGAGACCTCAATGCGGCGCTGAGCGGCTTCCCGGCCACCGACGTGGGTGCGCTTGAATGCGCCGTCGCCCTTGGATGCCCACCAGCGACGGCCCAGTGCTGGGGCAGAGACTACGCCGACAACCGGCTTGCCGTCCTCCAGCAGGGCAATCAAGGTGGCCCAGACCGGGACATTGCGCACGAAGTTCTTGGTGCCGTCGATGGGGTCGATGACCCACTGACGGCCCTCAAACACAGCTTCGCCGCCGAATTCTTCGCCGAGAACTTCATCGCTCGGGCGCTTGTCCGACAGAATCTCGCGGAGCAGCTTCTCGCACGCGATATCGGCATCGGAGACCGGAGTCAGGTCGGGCTTGGACTCGACGATTAGATTGGCCGCCTCGAAGCGGGACATCGTGAGGTCGTCGGCTGCGTCGGCAAGCGAGAGTGCGAGGGCGAGATCTTCGGAGTAAGAGGTGGTCATGGCCGAAATTCTAGCGCAGAACCTCACGTAACTCTGCGACCTGGCCACTCGAGCCCGCGAGCTTCCAGCGCCCCACCGACGTGCCTTCGCCGCCTGCGCCCGTAATAAGCGCATATCCAGGCAGCCAGTCCCAAGCCGCGACGTCGCGCTGGAACCATACGCCGATGCGACCGTCGGCCACGCCGGCCATATCCACCGACGCTGAGCCCAGCATGCGCCAGGTAGCGCTGCGGGACACTGCATCCAACCAGGACTTTGTGGCGCTGACCTCGGATTCCTCGCTCGAGTTCACCACCGTGGTGTGGAGGTAGGTCGCTGCGCAGACTTCCGAAAGCGGGTGGTCAGTGACCCGGAGATCGTCAACAGTGCCGTCAATGTTGATACGAGTGGTCGGGAGACTGGGGCCACCAATCCAGCTTTCGCCCGTGGCCGGACGGTGCACCGCGCCGAGGATGACCTCGTCCGGATTGTTCGCATCGCCCATAACCAGCGCCAATGCGCTGCACCAGTAGTCCGAACCAGTGGTGAAGTTGTAGGTGCCATCGACGGGGTCAATCACCCACGTGCGACCAGACTGGGACTCCTTCGCCGATCCTTCCTCGCCAAGAATGCCGTCCTCCGGGCGGAGCGCGGCCAAAGCCTCGACGACGAACTTTTCCGCTGCGCGGTCGGCCGCGGTGACGACGTCGGAAATCGATGTCTTGTACTCCGTGACCAGGCCTTCGTCGCGCATGCGAGCAGCAATGGCGGCGGCACGCTTCACAATGGCAACCGCAACACTGGTATCCGATGCCACAATCGACTCGGATACTTGGGAGAGAAAGAGTTCTAGGTCTCGGCTGGAATCTTGGCTGGCGGTGGATTCAGACATACGTCCTATTGTGCACCGAAACAGGAGGTATAGCTAAGGTAGTACCCGTGAACCCGGATCTGAATGCTGACCTCAAAGAACTCGACGCGACGCTGACCACCATTGAGAAGGTGGTCGATGTCGACGAGCTTTCCGACCGGATCAGGGAGTTGGAAGCCCAGGCCGCCGACCCGTCGCTGTGGGATGACCCCGACCACGCGCAGCAGGTCACCAGCGCACTGTCGCAGGCGCAGGCGAAGAAGAAAAAGATTGACTCGCTGCGCGGGCGCCTCGACGATCTCTCCGTGATGTACGAACTCGCGGAAGAGGAGGGCGACCCCGACGCCGTCGAGATGGCCGATGCCGAACGCGCTGAGCTGCGTGCCGACATCGAATCCCTCGAGGTCACGACGATGCTTTCGGGGCCTTACGACGAGCGCGAGGCGGTCATCAACATCCGCTCCGGTGCCGGTGGCGTGGATGCCGCTGACTGGGCCGAGATGCTCATGCGCATGTACCTGCGCTGGGCCGACAAGCACGGGCATAAGGTCGAGGTTTACGACACGTCCTACGCTGAAGAGGCCGGTATTAAGTCCGCTACTTTCGTCGTCCATGGCGAGTACATGTACGGCACCCTCTCGGTCGAACAGGGCGCGCACCGTCTGGTTCGTATTAGTCCTTTCGACAACCAGGGGCGCCGCCAGACCTCCTTCGCTGAGGTCGAGGTGCTGCCGGTTGTGGAGGAAACGGATCACATCGACATCCCCGAGTCAGATTTGCGTATCGACGTCTACCGCTCCTCCGGCCCAGGTGGGCAGTCGGTGAATACCACGGACTCCGCGGTCCGGCTTACGCACGTCCCGACCGGCATCGTGGTGACTTGCCAGAACGAGAAGTCCCAGCACCAGAACAAGGCATCTGCCATGCGAGTTCTGCAGGCGAAGTTGCTGGAGAAGAAGCGCCAGGAAGAGCGCGCGGAGCTGGATGCTCTCGGCGCAGGCGGCAATGCCTCGTGGGGTAACCAGATGCGCTCCTATGTGCTGCACCCGTACCAGATGGTTAAGGACCTGCGCACCGAGTACGAAGTCAACAACCCACAGTCGGTCCTCGACGGTGACCTCGACGGTTTCATCGAGGCTGGTATTCGCTGGCGCATGGCTCAGCAGTCCGAAGGGGAGTAACGCTAGAACGGCGGTTCGTCTTCGGGCGCTTCCGGTGCCTCGGGTGTTTCCGGTGTTTCCTGTGTTTCCGGCGTGGTGGGCTCGTCGGCTTCTCCGTTTCTCTCGTTTTTGTTTATTCCCAGTTCTTCGCGAGCCTGATTTGTCAGCTCCTGTGATTCGCGGAGGTTTTCCAACCTCTGCTCGTTGTACTCCTTGAGTGTCTGTGCTTTCTTTGTCTTGCGCAGGTCGAAAGAGTAGCGACCGTGGCCGGAGAGCGGTCCTGATTCTGTGCTGATAAGCGCAGCTTTTTCGGTGCTTTGATCAGTGACGGAGGTCCAGTACTCCACGCCGTCGATATCGCGCACGACATTCCAAAGACCGGCCGTTTTTAGATTGTGATGGCGGCGGCATAGGCAATGGAGGTTGGGCGTTTCGGTTTGGCCACCTTCTTCGGGATTCTCGTGGTTATACGGCTGAATGTGGTCGATGTCGCACTTCGTTGCATCGACATCGCATCCGGGAAAGCGGCAGGTGCCGTCTCTACCTTGGACGTAAGTCCGCTGTCGCTCTGTTGGTGAGTACTTTTCCGCTTTCTCATCAGCTAGTAGCCGGATGCTAGTGACCCGGTCGAGCCAGGATTCAGTAGCGATTTTGTTGATCCACCCCAGACCGCCAATCCATGCCTCCTGTGGCTTGTCTTGAGTAAGTGGGCAGTACAGATTCAACGTGGCGGTGACCTGAGCAGTTCCGTGCAGAAGGTGTGAAAAAGCCTCGACGAAGTCGCAGTCCTGATCAGCGGTAATTTCTTCCAAGACCTTCTGAAACTCAATTGCCCGCTCAGGCATCAGTTCCATGGTGACTTCAGTGAGGTTGTCCTTTGACTCGAACTTTATAGATTCGCCAGCTTTTTGCTCGATGCCTTTTTGAAACGAAGTAATCGGCGGGTCGTACTCATTTTTAGGGCGCAATAGCGGGCTGACTTCATTAATAAATCGCTGAATATTCTGTTGAAGACTCCGAACCCCGCGAAGAACTTCACCATTGACTCTCGGCGTGATCAGTTCGAGGAGATGGTCTTCGAAATATTTCACAGCAGAGGCGTCATCCAAGGGGAGGATGGCTGTGGCAATGACCCGCATGTGGGGAAGCGGTAGCTGTGCGCGTTTGAGCAGAAGCTCTTTCAACCGCGGGAGCCGCTCTAGCTGCATCCCGATATCGATGTACTGGAGTGTTCTCCCGCGCGACATGCCAAGAGCTGGAGCGATTTTGGCGATGTAATCTTCGACATCTTTTGTTGAAGAAGAGGGAACACAAGCAAGGGCAAGCTGCAGGTCAGCTCGATTACGGTCAATTCCAAGACGTGCTGGTGCTGTTTGAGAAATCTCATGGTGAAAGCGTGGCGCTGTTGCTTCCATCGCCGCAGCGTAAGTGCGTTTCCGTGGTATATGTTCCCCGCTGGCCATTGTTGAATCCCCCTGAAAGATAAGGCCTGGACGTTGAAATGTTGAAATAAGGAAGAGGTAGAGAAAGTATTTTCGACTAACTCTGAGTGTCAATTTTCCGAGCTGTAAGCAGCTCGGCGACGTTATTTGGTGTATTCAATCCTCGCGTTTAATCTTTCATGGCTCATTTTAATCGAACATGTAGGCGAAGTAAAGGGAGATTTGAAGATTTTTTGGAAAATAATTTCGAATACTGCCGTAGTGTGCACTTCTGTGTGGTCACGCGGTCTGGGGGGGGGCAACGCCACTTAGCCCCACAGCCTCGCTATTCCAGTGCCCAATTCCATGCATTCCAGAGTGACTTGAGTGGCTTAAGTGATTAGAGTGTCTATCTATGATCACTTTCGACGGGGTTACCAAGTCCTATTCGACTTCTAGCCGACCAGCTCTCGACGGCGTTTCAGTCCACATAGATAAAGGTGAGTTTGTCTTTCTCATTGGACCGTCGGGCTCTGGTAAGTCGACATTCCTGCGCCTTATGGTGCGTGAAGAGAAAGTGGATTCAGGAAAACTGACGGTCGCAGGTCAGGATCTGACCAAGATTTCTCGCCGCAACATCCCGAAATTGCGCCAAAAGGTAGGGTACGTCTTCCAGGACTTCCGCCTGCTGCCAAAGAAGACCGTGTACGAAAATGTCGCGTTCGCATTGCAGGTAATTGGCAAGCCGAAGGCGAGAATCGACAAGGCAGTTCCGGAAACGCTCGAAATGGTCGGGCTCTCGGGCAAGGAAAATCGCTACCCGCACGAGTTGTCGGGTGGTGAACAGCAGCGCGTCGCCATCGCTCGCGCCTTCGTCAACCGCCCGCTCATCTTGCTTGCCGACGAGCCCACCGGCAACCTCGACCCAAGCACTTCCGGTGACATCATGCTCCTGCTTGACCGCATCAATCGCATGGGCACGACCGTTATTGTGTCGACTCACGACAACGATGCCGTGGACTCCATGCGTCGCCGCGTGCTGGAGCTGGAGCTGGGGCGTCTCGTGCGTGACGACGCCACGGGTGTTTACGGCCTGAACAACTAGCAGACAGTCCATCGGTAGAAGAACTCATTCGAAAGGTATTACTGACCTATGAAGACTCGCTTTGTCCTCGGTGAGGCTTTCTCCTCCTTGGGCCGAAACATCACGATGACCATCGCGATGATTATTACGACTGCGGTGTCGTTGGCGCTGCTTGCGACGGGCATCCTGGTTACTGAGCAGACCAGCCGCACGAAGGATCTCTATCTCGATCGCGTAGAAGTGCAGATTGAGCTGGATGAACAAATCTCCGCCGAAGACCAAACTTGCTCCTCGCCGGAGTGCGCTGACGTCGTCGGCAAGCTTGAAGAGGCTGACGGCATTGATTCGGTGACCTTCCGAAATCGTCAGCAAAACTTTGACCACTTCGTGGAGATGTTCAAGGACAGTGACCCCGTGCTCGTGGAAAATGCGACGCCGGAGTCGCTGCCGGCTGTCGTGATGGTGCGTCTGAGCGACCCGACCGATGTCAGCCCGCTCGATCCGATTCGGGAGCTGCCCCAGGTCGACCACGTTACTGACCAGCATGAAGAGATCGGTACTGCAGCTCAGAACCTGGACTCGGTGCGAAATGCGACCTTCCTGCTAGCGGCGGTGCAGGCCGTTGCCGCGGTGTTCCTGATTGCGAACATGGTGCAGATTGCGGCGTTCTCGCGTCGTAAGGAAGTTGAGATTATGCGCATGGTCGGTGCCAGCCGCTGGTTCACGCAGGCGCCGTTCGTCCTCGAGGCTGTGATTGCGTCGCTGATTGGTGGTGTGCTGGCTATCGGTGCGCTGTTCCTGGGCAAGGCGACGGTCATCGATCCGGCGCTGAGCAACCTGTACAAGGCACAGCTCCTGGCGCCGCTGACCAACGGCGATATTGGCGTAGTGGCGCCAATTGTGGTGGTTATCGGTATGGTCTTTGCTGGGCTTGTTGCACAGGTCACGCTGCGTCTTTACTCACGTGACTAGGGTTGCAAAAAGGTTAGCGATTAGGCCCCGCGGTTAAACCCGGCGAATAGGGTCGTCGCGCCCTGCCGGGTAAACTGTGGACTATGAATAATGACGACGTCCAGCGCCCACCGAAGCTCGACAAGAAGGCTTATGAGGCCGAGCTCAAAAAGCTCCAGGCAGAGCTCGTCGAAATGCAGCAGTGGGTGGTAGAAACCGGTGCCCGAATTGTCATCGTGATGGAGGGGCGTGACGCTGCCGGCAAGGGGTCGGCCATTAAGCGCATCACGCAGTACCTGAACCCCCGTACCTGTCGTATTGAGGCCCTGCCGGCTCCGACTAGCCGTGAGCAGGGTCAGTGGTACTTCCAGCGTTACGTCGAAAAGCTGCCGACTGCTGGTGAAATCGTGATTTTCGACCGCTCCTGGTACAACCGTGCCGGCGTTGAGCGTGTCATGGGCTTCTGCACTTCGCAGGAGTACCGTCGCTTCCTGCATCAAGCGCCGATTTTTGAGCGTCTGCTGGTCGAAGACGGCATTATCCTGCGTAAGTACTGGTTCTCTGTGTCGGACGAGGAGCAGGTTGCCCGCTTCAAGTCCCGTCGTGAGGATCCACTGCGCCGCTGGAAGCTCTCGCCGATGGATCTGGAGTCCATCACCCGCTGGGAGGATTACTCCCGTGCAAAGGATGAGATGTTCATCCACACCGATATCCCGTCCGCACCGTGGTTCACGGTTGAGTCTGAGGACAAGAAGCGTTCGCGTATCAATGTCATCAACCACCTGTTGACGACCATTCCGTACGAGCGCATTCAGCGCGATGTTCCGGAAATCCCGGAGCGTCCGGAGTCGGAGGGAAGCTACGAGCGTCCGCCGCGCACGGAGTTCCGCTATGTGCCGGACGTTGCCGCCAATCTCGAGGCTGACCGCGTAAAGGGCGCAGGCAAGTCCGATAAGAAGGGCAAGAAGCACAAGAAGGACAAAAAGGACAAGAAGAGCAAGAAGAAGTAGCTCCTTAGTCTCAGTGAGGTTCTGGTCGTCAGAACCTTCGCAGCAGAACCTTCCCGTCAGAACCTTTCCCTGGTTAGTTATCTGTGTCACACTGGGTGGCATGACTGCTACTGATAACGGTTCTGGCACTGCACGCACCGAGGTCGATGAGCCGAAGGTGCTGCGAGAAGTCCACGGGCGATCTGGTCACCTTCGGTTGAACAGGCCGAAGGCACTTAATTCGCTCGATTTAGATATGGTCACCGAGGTCGTCGAGGGGCTCCGCGCATGGCGTGACGACGACTCGGTGGATCACATTGTTGTTTCATCCGGTCACCCCAAGGCGTTTTGTGCCGGTGGTGACGTGCGCGCAGTTCGGCAGGCTGTGCTCGATGGTGTTCCGGAGCAGGGGGAGAAGTTCTTCCGGGACGAGTACGAGATGAACGCGATGATTGCGGAATTTGCGCAGTCCAAACCATATATCGCGATTATTGATGGCATCGCTATGGGTGGTGGCCTGGGAGTTTCCATGCACGGCTCCCACCGAATCGTGACTGAGCGAGCCAGCGCCTCCATGCCAGAAATGGCAATCGGCTTTGTTCCCGATGTGGGCATTACCTATTTTTCGCAGCATGTGAACACTCAGTTGGGCGGCCCCTCGCCCGCGATTGCTCGGTTTGCAGGACTGACCGGTTACCGCCTAACTGCGGCGGACATGCTGTGGGCTGGATGGGCAACGCATGCGGTGCCATCCGCGCAACTGGACGAGTTCGTCGCGGCACTGGACCGAGACGGAATTGATTCGGCGCTTGCGGAGTATGCGCTCGATGTGGACTCGGCTGAGGCTCGTGAGCTGCTCGGTGAGCCGCAGCTGGCCGAGTGGAGCGATTGCATCGAGGCCTGCTTCGGCGCTGATAGCTGGTTGGAGATTGAGCGTGCTCTCAACGAAGCCGCTGAGGCTGGCTCCTGTGCGTCGTCAACAGTGGAGACCTTCCGCGATCTGCTGGCACCCGCCAACCCGGAGAGTCTCGTGGCGGCAGCGGAGCTCTATGCAGCGAACGCGGGTCCGGGGGTTACGCTGCAGGAGGCTCTGAACCGGGAGATGAAGCTCGGCGCTTACATGCGTCAGCACCCCAATTTTGCCGAAGGCGTGCGGGCGGTTTTGGTGGACAAGGACCGCGACGCCACCTTCAAGCCCGCCTCCGTTCAGGAGGTCGATGTCGAGGGGATTCGTCAGCACCTGAGCTAAATAAAACTGTGACGGCCAGTCGTCGGCGCGAAATCATCGGCAATCATGGCCGCCAATTCGAGATAACTCTGGGTGGTGGCGGGCTGGAGATTGTCCAGCTCGATATTGGCACCATTCGCGATATGCGGATCGTAGGGGATGACCTGTACTGCGCGGCAGCGCTGGGCAAATAACTCGTGCACGGTCTCTGTGGACAGTCCCTGTTTATTTAGCTCGTTGACCACCACGACAGTGGTAGAGACCAGCCGTTCGAAGCCGTGCGCTGAAAGCCAGTCCAATGTCGTCCAGGCGCTTTTCACGCCGTCCAGTGCAGGCGTGGTGACCAGCACCAGACAATTGGCCGCAGACAGAATCGAAGCGGAGATGGGCTGCGTCAGGCCGGTACCGCAGTCTGTCAGACTCACGTTGTAATGCCGCCGAAGGATGTCGAGGGCCGCGCAGTATTCGCCGTCGGAAAGCGCGATCGTCGATGTCGGATTTTGGTCGCTGCCGACAACCTCCAGCCGTGACGGCGTGTGTGATGTATATGCGCGGACCTGCGCGTATTTGTCCGTATCCGGGGCTCGGAGCAGATCGCGAATAGATGCGGGATTGGCTGCGGTGACGCGTGCACCGAGGGTGCCAAAGTCCGGATTCGCGTCGATTGCGACGATTCGGTCACTGCGCAGGCTTGCAAGCGTGGCGCCCAGGCACATGGTTGTCGACGTCTTGCCGACGCCACCTTTCACGCTGACAACAGCGATGTTGTAGTCACCGTAGATAGGCTGTCGCACCCGCTCTATCAGCTCGCGTTGCTTGCGTGCCGACGATGATTCCCGCGGCGAAATTGCGCCCCAGGTGGCCTTATGAACCCAGCTGCGCCAGCCCGACTGTGGTGCCTGCCGTGAGTTCAGGCTAACCGCCAAGTCTGAGACGGAAACTGCGTGAGTGACTGCGTGTTTGGTGGAAGTCATAGACTTCATCCCCTCCCCAAAATTCCCCAAAGTTTATCCCCGCCGTTGTTTTTACCATGCGGCCAGGACCACGGCGAGCCCAAAGACAGCATCGAGAATTCCGACCTGTTTGGGTGTCCACGGCTTAGCGCGGCGAGCACCGGAGATTGGCATGGCAAAAGACCTGATGAGAAGCCCAATGGCGACAATGGGCACACTGATGCTGATGAGGTCCCGGTCGTGGAGGAGGAGCCACCCGATGATGGCCGCGGCGGTAATGAGGACGTGGTACGTGACCGAGCCGATGAGCCACCGGCGGTTGCCGCGTTTGCGAATCATTGTTTTTACATAGGGCACGGTGCCGACGAAATATCCAGCGTAGATAGCCGCAATTGCCCAGGCTTTCGGGGAGGGGCCGGCGATGATAGGCACCATGAGGCTAGCGGCCAAAACGGTGGAGACGCCAGAGAGAAGTGAGCGCGGTCGGCGGCGGTAGGTTTCCCAAATAGCGATAGCGGCAAGAGGGGCGATGAGGGTGACCCAGGTGAGAAGGGAAACGTCGGCAAGCAGAGTGATGCAGCCAGCGACGGCGGTGAGCGCGGTGTATGTGGCGGCGGGTGTCAGGTGGCGGCGTTGGCGACGAGAGCGGAGCCAGACGCTGACGGCGAAGAATGCGAAGTAGCCGAGCAGCCAGGTCGCGGTGACGGCAAGGCCTGTCCATGTGGGGTTGAGGGCGAGAGCGGTCAGCGGGGGAATGGTGACCATGAACCAGGCGCCGTGCTGGTCCGGAACCCAGCCAGCGGAGCGCTTGGAGCGGGAGCGGCGGGCAGGGCGGGAAGGGCGGGAAGGGCGTGGTTGGCGGGACTTTTGGCTCATACTGCGCATTATAGATGTGTAATTATGGTGGGGATGTATTAGAACCTCATTGAATAAAATGCACATGCGCGCAAGGCGACAGTGCTAACGTTGAACTCGCATTCTCAGGGCGAGGTGAAATTCCTCACCGGTGGTGATGCTGCGGCTGACGCAGACAAGTCCACGAGCGCCCTACCTGTGGTCAGAAGGGTCATCAGGTAGGGGACAAGCAGATTTCGGTTGGAATCCGAAACCGACGGTCATAGTCCGGATGAAAGAGAAGGAGTTGAATAATTCGTGGAATACGTGTCGGATTTTTTGGTGGGTTTTCTCACTGCACAGCTCAGTGTGGCGGGAGCACCAATCTTAATTCGAGAAATTGTCGGTAACCTCTTTGGCCTCGCGTGTGCCTTCCTAGGTATGAAACGCAAGGTATGGGCTTGGCCGGTCGGCATTATCGGAAATGCCTTGCTGTTTACCGTCTTCCTCGGCGGAGTTTTCCACACGCCGCAAAATCTTGATCTCTATGGCCAGGCTGGGCGTCAGGTCATGTTTATCGTCATCAGTCTCTACGGGTGGTTCAGCTGGGTCAAGAGCCGCAATCAGAGCGGTGATGAGGTCGCAATTGAGCCGCGGTGGGCGACGGCAACGGAACGCATTGGGATGATTGCCGTGGCTATCTTCGCCACAGTGATCTGTGCCAATGTCTTTGAGATGCTGGGCTCGTGGGGGCCATGGGCCGATGCCTGGATTTTCGTCGGTTCGATGCTAGCGACCTGGGGCATGGCCCGCGGCTGGAACGAATTCTGGCTGATCTGGATTGCCGTTGACGCCGTGGGAGTGCCGTTGCTGCTCAAGGGTGGCTACTACCCGTCGGCAGCGCTGTACCTCTTCTACGGATGCTTCGTTATTTGGGGCTTTGTCTCCTGGGTTCGACTCGAGCACCAGCACGACAATAACCAGCAGAAGAGCTCCGAGACCGACCAAGTACCGGCTTTGGCAGCAGTCGAGCGGTAGGATAGTCCAGGTGAGCTTCCGACCAGATAACTCCCGTACCAACCGCGCCCATCAAGCCGAAGAGCGTGCCCGCAGTCTCGTGCAGGACGTCCTCGACCGCGAGGAGCGGGTACGCAACAATCTGGCCAGCGCTGATGTCGACCCGTGGACGATGCGTTTCGTCGTCGATGAGTCGATTTCTGAGGGCGCAATCATCACCTGGCGCAATGAGGCCACTCGTGCCCGCCGCATCATGCGCCGCTACGACATTCAACGGGGCTACCGCGAGAAGTTGCGCGAAGTTGAAAAGCGCATCGATGCCATGTTGCACCTCGCGGAGTCGCTGGAGGAGTCGTGGGACGCCGCTGCACACGCTTCAAAGAGGCTTTCCGACGCGGAGGCCCGCGATGTTGCCGCCTTTGAGCGTGAGCGCGAGCGGCAAAATGACGCGGCAGAGACTAAGCGTCAGCGCGAGGAGAAGGTCCGCAAGTTCCGTCGGAAAGCGGAAAACATTGCTACCGACGCGTGGGACGCGGGCCGTGACGCGCTGGAGAAGCTGCCGCCGCTGTCGTCTTCGCTGAAGGACATCGCGGCTAAGTTCCGTTCGCGGGGCTCGGAGGAGGAACCGCGCGAGGTACGGCGGGCAACAGCCCGCGACCTGCGCAAGGAGCCCCCGCTGCCGGAGGACTAGCGCTCCTCAGCTTTAGCTGCCTGGACTACCTCAACGAGCTTGGAAATCTCCTCGTGAGAGGGGCGGATATCCGGATGCGTGCGACAGTAGTCCAGCAACAAATAGCCAGCCGTGCGAATGCGACGATGGCCGTCCCAGTGCGGAGCGGCGATTTTGGGGTCGTTGGTGGCCAAAGACGAGATGGCCTGGCGCTCGCTGAGCAGCTCGTACTGGAGGTCGCGACGAATATCGAGTGCCTGATTCGGAGTGCCGGTTAGCAGCGCGCCGAGAAGAGCACCCATCTGTCGATAGCAGCGCGGAATATGACGCAGGTAGTGCTTCTCAATGCTCTCGGTCGGCCAGAAGTGCAGGACAGCGAGAGCCAGCGCGCAGGCGATACCGACTTCCAAAACACGATCGGTCACAATCGGTGCGAGCTCGCCAGCGACATTTCCGCCCAGCAGCAGCGCCAGCGGAGTGGTGACGATCGTCGTCAGCGCATAGTTCTTCACCACGAGAATCTCCGCGCCGAATTGGCAGGCTGCAAGCGCGATAAGTAGCGTCCAGCTGTCCAGGCCAAAGGAAAAGAGCAGCGCATAGAGGAAAATGCCGATAATCGAGCCGACCATGCGGTGAATCCCTCGGATCGAACCAGCGGTGCGGTCGGGACCCCACTGCAGAGTCATCAATGCGCTGACCACCGCCCAGTCAGGCCGGTCGAGACCGACAAGCACGCTGATGAGACCAGCTAAGCCACCGGTAATAGCAACCTTTGCCGCAGTCATCGACGCATGGGAATAGCGATCGAAAGAGCGGAAGATTCGGTAACTCACGCTTGGTCGCGCGAGTGGAATGGTTGTCTGCGTCTCGTCGAAGAGGTTAGGCGTGTCCACGATGTCCACAGCGCTGCCGTGCACGCCCAAGCGTGTGCGGATAGCAATCAGCCGCTGATGAGCAGCAATGACACGGTTGACCAGTTCCGTGTGGGAGGGCTTAACGATTTTGCTGCCACGGATGATGCCTGCGTCGGCAAGCGATTCCCATGCGTCGGTGAGTGCAGTTTGCGCCTGGTGATGAACGGCGAACGATGTCGAGTCTGACTTTTCCATCGCGTCGATGGCTGATTCAAGGGATTCGACAGCCGCCATCTCGGGGCCATGCGGATTCCACAACCGCGGTGCCATGCCGATGACTATCGCGGAAAGCACGCCAACGGTAGCCCACATGGCGGTTTCCACCGGGTTGAAGCCGAGGCGGGCGATCATTGTTGTGCCGCCGGAGACCATCACAATGAAGAATGAACCTGGCGGTGGCAGGCGCAGTGCGTTTTGAATAAAAGCGCCGATGGTGGCCAACGCCGTGGTAAAAAGTGCGATGAGCAGCAGCCATAGATTGCTGCCGCCGGAAGCGATCTCACTGTGGACCACCGAGCCGACAAAACTGCCGGACATAACTCCGGCGATCAAGCATAGCCCGGCGATGGCCATCACGCGCAGACGGCTGCGGTAGGGGTGGCCTTCGCCATAGATGACCACGCAACCACCAGCGGCGATAAGGAGCATCTCCGAGCCATGTCCGGTGAGAAGTGCCACGGCACCCGGCAGGAATAGCGCGAGTGCTGCGCGGAGGGCACCTGGCCATCTCTGCGCACGGGAGTGGAAGGCAGTAAAAAGCTGCCATGCACTTGGTTGTGGAGGAAGCTCAACCGTTTGGCTCAATGTTGGTGAAATCTCCTTAAAACTCTAGTCCGCGACCAGCGTCTCGAGCGTGAACTCCGGGTGCTCCTTCTCAATGAAGGACAGCTTCCACTTGTCCCCGAAGAGCGCGATGAGGGCGCCGTCGGAACGCGTGAAGATCTCCACGCCGCGCTGCTTTGCCAGCTCAGGCGCGGTCTCTTCGTCCGTGCGGCGGGCGACGGAGTAGGGGATCGGCTCGGCGATGGTCTCGACGTTGTACTCGTTTTCCATGCGTGCCATCATGACCTCGAACTGCATCGGGCCGACCGCGGCCATCACCGGGGCGGCATCGCCGCGGGCATCGTTGCGCAGAATCTGCACCACGCCCTCGGCATCGAGCTGATCGACAGCCTTACGGAACTGCTTGTACTTGCCCAGGCTCTTGGCGCGCAGAGTGCGGAAGTGCTCGGGCGCGAACTGCGGCATCGGCTTGAATTGAACCTTGCGGCCCTCGTAGATCGTGTCACCCGGCGCCAGTGAACCCGCATTGACCAGGCCGACAATGTCGCCCGGGTAAGCCGTCTCCACAGTCGAACGTGTCCGGCCGAAAACGGTCAAAGCATACTTTGTGGAGAAAGTACGTCCCGACTGCGCATGCGTGACCTGCATGCCGCGGTCAAACTCGCCAGAGACAACGCGCATGAAGGCCAGCTTGTCGCGGTGGTGCGTATCCATACCCGCCTGCACCTTGAACACGACGCCCGAAAAATCATCCGTCGGCTCGCGCTTTTCGACGATAGCCCCTTGGCCGCCAGCCGCCGCAGCGGCAACTGCAGCCGGGTCGGACTCGCGGGCGCCAGGTGCCGGAGCCAGCTCGCAGAGAGTGTCCAGGATCTGGTGGACACCCCAGTTCAGCATGGCGGAGGCGAAAATCACCGGAGAGGTATCGCCAGCGAGGTACATCTCCTGGTCGTGGTCAGCGCTATCGGCGGAGAGCAGTTCGGACTCCTCGGCTGCCGTCTCCCAGGCGTCGCCCTGCTCTGCGGCGGCCTCATCTGGGGTGAGGTGACGCTCAGCGGCAATAGTGGCGCCACCGGCAGTGCGCTCGAAGCCGATGAACTGCTTGGCTTCGCCGTCCTCACCACGCTCCAGCAGACCGCGGAAGTCGCCGGCCTCACCGACTGGCCAGTACAGCGGAGTCGGCTGCAGGCCAATCTCCGCGACAATCTCATCCATCAACTCCAGGGGAGCCTTACCCGGGCGGTCCCACTTGTTGATGACGGTGACGATGGGAATTCCGTTGGACTTACAAACCCGGAACAGCTTCAACGTCTGAGGCTCGAGACCCTTGGCACCGTCGACAAGCATGACAGCGGCGTCGACAGCGGTGAGCACACGGTAGGTGTCCTCGGAGAAATCAGCGTGACCAGGCGTATCGACGAGATTGATCATGTACGGCTCGCCGTCGTGCCCCTCTGGCTGGTACTCGAACTGCAGCGCGGAAGAGGCAATCGAGATGCCGCGATCCTTCTCCATGTCCATCCAGTCGGACACAGTCGACTTGCGGCCGGCCTTGCCGTGGACAGCACCGGCTTCGTTAATGACATGAGCATGCAGCGCCAGCGCCTCGGTGAGCGTGGACTTACCGGCATCCGGGTGTGCGATGACGGCGAATGTGCGGCGGCGTGCGGCTTCTTCGGCGAGAGTGGTCACAGGGAAACTACGCTTTCCTTAAAAAGAAAATCGGAATAAGGGAATCGGGTTCAACCTTTCTAACTTACCGCTCCAGTGGGGTAAGGGGTCAATTGCAGTTAGAGGTTGAACAGCTCGCGCAGCGTCGTGATGACGCCTTCCTCCGCGTTCGACGGTGCGATGTCGGTGGCGCGGCGTTTGATTTCCGGGTGACCGTTGGACATGGCAAACGAACGGCCTGCGTGGTCGATGAGCTCGAGATCATTCAGGTAGTCAACGAAGCAGACAGTTTCGGCAGGAGAGACACCTAGGGCCTCCTGCAGGGCGGCGAGTGCCGTGCCCTTGTTGGTGTTGGCATCGATGAGGTCGACCCAGTGGGCACCGGAGACTACCGCGCGCAAGTGCGAGCTTTGGGAACGCAGGTAATCGGCCGATTCCTCTTCGACGGAGTAAGGATCAAAGGCGGCAATTTTGACGATGCCGTCCTCGGCGGCAGCGGCGATGACATCATCGACCTTCTGCAGCTTCAGGTAGTACTTGGCGGCCTCGTTGAACTGCAGCTGCTGAACTTCCTCCGGAATATTGAAATGCGGCGGGAAAAACTCCACGTATGCGCTGGCAGCGCCGCAGATAATAACCGACAGGGGAGTACGGCCCGCCGCCACACGGTTGTCGTTGAACTGGCGGATCGCGTGTACCAACTGAGTGACGATGTCGTGGTCGATACTGGTAACCGAAACCACCTCGCCCGCATCCGCGACATAGTTGCCGTTTTCCGCAATGATTGGGATGCGGTGTGCAATGGGGGCGAACTGGTCGGCCAGAGTTGCGTACTGGCGGCCCGACGCGGGAGCGAAGTGGACACCGCGGTCGAGCAGCTCCGTGACTACCGGCCAAAAGGACTCCGGGATTTCCTTGTCTTCATTTAGTAGAGTCCCGTCCATATCCGTGACTACAAGGCGGTATGGCGGCTGGGCGGGAGATTGCTGCTGGATATCCAGGGGTTCCGTCATGGCTCTTATTCTAACGGGTAAGTAGGGTTCAATTTTCTTCCTTGAGGTGTCTCCCGGTGTCTCCCCCGATTGGGTGAAAGCTGGGCCACAATACGGGGTACCCAGTTGAGGGCGATAGCCGGTGAATAGCGTGTGCGGGGTATTTTGAGGGGGAACTCATACTCATTTAAGCCAGGAGGATTTATGTCGGATTCGGCCCCCATCAAGCGCAATGACTGGAATGAGCGCATCAGCCTTGCAGAGCAGATGATCCCCCTCCTGGGACAACTGCGCCGCAACAATGATGTCGTGACTTCAATCTTCGGCCGCCGACTGGAAAACGTTACCGAGACCGGCATCATTAAGTCGCACCGCTACGCCCGTCGCATCACCTCGCAGGAGCTGCCCCTGAGTCAGACCCTGCCGATTCTGCAGGAACTGGTGAAGATGGATCTCGGCACCGCCTCCATTGACCTGGGCGCCCTGGCTACCAGCTTCGAAGAGGAAGGCGGCGATCTGCGCGCATTCCTCGAGCGTGAGCTTGCCGACGTCATCGGTGCCGGGACACAGACCCCGAAGACCGACATTGTCCTCTACGGTTTCGGCCGCATCGGCCGTCTGCTGGCTCGCATTCTGCTGGCTCGTGAGGCACTGTTCAACGGCCCGCGCCTGCGCGCTATTGTGGTTCGCCAGAATGGTGAGGACGACATTGTCAAGCGTGCTTCGCTGCTGCGCCGTGACTCCGTCCACGGTGCATTCGACGGCACCATCTCGGTTGACCGCGAAAACAACATTATTTGGGCAAATGGCACCCCGATTCAGGTCATTTACTCCAATGACCCGGCAACTGTTGACTACACCGCCTACGACATTAACGATGCGATTGTCATCGACAACACCGGTCGTTGGCGTGACCGCGAGGGACTGTCACAGCACCTTCAGTCCAAGGGTGTTTCCAAGGTTCTGCTTACCGCGCCGGGCAAGGGCGATGTGAAGAACATCGTCTACGGAATCAACCACAACATCATCGAGGAATCTGACAACATTTTGTCGGCAGCTTCGTGTACTACCAACGGCATCACCCCGGTGCTGAAGGTCGTCAATGACAAGTGGGGTGTCGAGTTCGGTCACGTCGAGACCGTCCACTCCTTCACCAATGACCAGAACCTGATTGACAACTTCCACAAGGGTTCCCGCCGTGGTCGCGCAGCCACCCTGAACATGGTTCTCACTGAGACTGGTGCCGCAAAGGCCGTCGCCAAGGCTCTGCCGGAGTTCGAGGGCAAGCTGACCGGTAACGCCATCCGCGTTCCCACCCCGGACGTTTCCATGGCGGTGCTGAACCTGACCCTCGACACTGAGGTCGACCGCGACGAAGTCAACAACTACCTGCGTGAGGTTTCCCTCAAGTCCGTTCTGCGCCAGCAGATTGACTACATCCACTCCCCGGAAGTGGTTTCCACCGACTTCGTCGGCTCCACCCATGCTGGCATCGTCGATGGTCTGGCTACCATCGCCAACGGTAAGCACCTGGTGCTCTACGTCTGGTACGACAACGAGTTCGGTTACTCCAACCAGGTCATCCGCATTGCTGAGGAGATCGCAGGCGCTCGTCCGCGGGTCTACCCGAAGCGCAAGCACATCGACGAGCTCTAAGGCGGCGGACCTGAGCTTGAGCTGCTGAGCCCTCGAACGCCCTCTTCCCCCCCCCTCCAAAACCACGGGGGTTGAGGCGCTCGTCGACGTGCCGGACGGGGCGGAGAGATTTTCCTGTCCATCGACGACGACCTGGATTCCGCGTATGAGCCGTTCGAGTTGGTGAGGATTGTGAACCTGCCGGAACTGGGCGACGAGGATCTGGTTTTCGGCCTCCAGTTCCGGGCCTCCGGCGACATCGAGCACCGGCGGGGGATGAAGATCCGGGAAAGTGATTTCGGGATCGTCGAATACGGCTCGGCGGAAGTGGCCCTGTTCGGCGTCTAGGTGACGGCCGCCACTCGGTCCCGATCCGCGTGGGGGGCCCTATGTGGATTGTCAACAGTCAGGCGGGACTTTCACGTACATCGTATGGGGGTGTAGCCGTGACTGATCGCCGGTCCGCATCGTGCGGGCCGGCGGTGATCAGCGCAGCGGCCTACGCAGCCGTGGCGATGTTTCTAGCAGGGATTTCTCGGAAGAACTCACGCCGAGTCAACAGGGCATAGATGACGTTGCAGCGGCTCCGGGCAAGCCGCATCACCGCGGCATTGTGCTTCTGTCCTTCAGTCCGTTTACGCAGGTAGTAGTCGCGCGATGCAGGATGGCAGTTCGACGCGATCCACGCCGATTGAAACATCGCGTTTTACAACTGTTTATTGCCGGCCCTGGTGGGAAACTCGCCGCGGACCGACGTACCCGACTGCCGGGTGGTCGGCGCGATGCCGGCGTAAGCGGCCAAGTGCGCGGCGTCGGCGAAGTCCTGGCAATCGCCGATGGACAACACGATGTTAGAGGCGGTCTTGATGCCTACGCCGGGCATCGACATCAAGACCTGGGCAAGAGGGAACGATTCAAGCATCTCCTCGACTTGTCCGGCAATCGTGTCGCGCTGTGCTTGAAGCGCTTTGATGTTCGCCGCCAGCTGGGGAATGACCAATTCTGCTGCCGCAGTGCCGGGTACCGTGACAGTTCGCTCGGCAAGGGCGGCGAAAAATGCGTCAACCAGGGCAGCAGGGGCCTTCTTGGCGCGGTTGCGCATCCACTTCAGGACCCGGCCTCGACCTGCGGCGG
>NZ_KV836187.1:109570-152779 GCF_001838255.1 Corynebacterium sp. HMSC073B01
CGTAGTGGATGAGCGAGTCCAGCACCAGCGTGCGGGAGAGAATCTCGCCTGCAAAGACGCGCTCGAGTACGGGGCGAATCTCTGTGAGCACGCTGGGAAGGCGGTTTTTCGTTCGGGGGGGCGGGGGTAATTTCAGTAAATTGAGCCTGGCGTAAGGCGATAAGCATTGCCTAACCTAATACTGTTTCAGGTGGTGTTCCCGATCGGGAATCGGCAACGGAAGCGAGGCGGCGACGATGAACGGAAAACGTGGATCGACCGGAGAACCCCTCTCCGGAGGGGGAGCCGGGGACGCGGTGGCGTCGCAGACGGATGACGGGCGGTTGGTGCACGTCGCACCGGTCGCAGCGGGTGGCCGACCATCCACCCGCGACATGCTCGTCGCCGCCGCGATCGGCGTTGCGGGGTCTCTCATCATCGTGCCCCTGACCTACCTGCAGGTGTTTGCCGGCATCGCCCACGTTTATCTCGTCGCGGCGACGCTCGGGTTGTGGTTCCTGCAGTGCGTTGTTCCCCTCATCGTCGTCCGCAAGCTTGGCGCGAGCCTCATCGCGTGCCTTGCCATGGGCGTCGTGTCCGCGGCGACCACCCCGTTCGGCGTCGCCGCAATCGGGGCGCTGATTATGGAAGGATTGCTCATCGAGCTTCCGTTCATGGTCACCCTGTACCGGCGGTGGACGCGTCCCCAGTTCGTGGCCTCGGCGATGTTGTTCTCCGCGCTGATGGGAACGATGGCCCCGCGCGCAGTCGGCGTCGACTCGCCGACCACGCCCATGACCCTGATCAGCTTCGCCGTAGCCTTGGCATCGAGCTTGGTGTTTTTGGTCCTGGGCTTTGCCGTCGCAAAGGGGCTTCGCAGCCGCGGGGTCACCCGGTGACCGGCGGAGCACCCGCGTGCGCCGGTGCGACACGCGGGACGGCCCCGGCCCGGTTACGGGTTAGTGGTGCAGGTGTGCGGCACGCCGATGGGCGATGGGCACCCGACATGGTGGATCTCTCCTTCGATTTCGGCACGATCAACGCCATCACGGGGCCCGTGGGATGCGGAAAGACGAGCCTGGCCCACCTCATCGCTGGACTGATCCCCTCGCACATCCCCATCGACCATGCCGGATTCGTGCACATCATCGATGCCGACGGCACCGAACGCCCCGTGGACGGGGACCGGGTCACCTTCGTCGGGCAAGACCCGGCGACGCAGGTGCTCACGCTCCGAGTCGTCGATGACGTGGCCATGGCCCTCGAGTTTTCCCTCGTGGAAGCCGGTATCGTCGCCAAGCGATCAGCCGAGGCTCTATCGGAGGTCGGGCTGTCAGAGCTCGCGGAGAAGGATCCGTGGGCTTTGTCGGGCGGGCAACGCCAGCGGATGGCCATCGCCGGTGCGGTGGCCAGGGCGCCGGAGGTCATGATCTTCGACGAGCCCGCGGCCCACGTCGACGAGGACGGTCGCCGGTCGCTGTTCGCCGCCATCCGTGATTTGCGGGCCCCGGGGCGCGTTATCCTGCTCATCGAGCACGACCTCCGCCCGTTCGACGGGTGGGTCGACACGGTGACGGTCCTCGATGCGGACGGGAGCGTCGCCGCCCACGGAGCGCCGGATGGCATCGCGGTGAAGGGCATTGCGACGACGGCCGCGACCGCCGGAACGCCGGACGCCAGTACGCCGGGCACGGGGGCGCCGGACCGTCCCGATCCGGAATCGGAGGCGGATGCCGTTCCACTGCTGGCCTTGACCGGAACCCACGTGGCCCGAGGCGGGGAGAGGATCCTGAACGGGGCCGATCTGACACTGGAACGGGGCGAGATTCATGCCCTAGTCGGTGCCAACGGAGCCGGTAAGTCCACCTTGCTGGCGGTGCTGTCGGGCCAGATGACGGCGGGAGCGGACCTCCGGATTGACGGCGCGTCCGCCCGGCGCGTGCCCGACGCCTTCGCGTCGTTGGCGTTCCAGAACCCCGAGCACCAGTTCACCCGCGCGACCGTCGCCGCGGAAATCGACTCCGCGCTGGCCGGCACGGACCCGCACGGACCACTCGGCGCCGATGAGCTGCGGAAACTGCGGGAAGCCCTGTGCCCCCGGGCACTTGACCCCGTCTCGCCGTTCGTCCTGTCGGGCGGACAGAAAAGACGGTTGGGCATCTTCCTGGCGGTGGCGGCCAATCGCCGTTTGCTGCTTCTCGACGAGCCGTTGGCGCACCTGGATTCGCCGAGCTCGCGCATCGTACTGGATGCCCTAGCGGAATACGCCGGGGCCGGCGGAACCGTTGTGTTCACGTGCCACGACCGCCGTGCCGCGCGAACGTGGGCGGATCGGGCGAGCATCGTCGCCGAAGGGAAGGTCGCCTGGTCCGGTCCCGCAGCCGACGTGCCGGCTTCCCCGGAGTCGTCCCGGCGGGATCGTGCACTGCCCGCGGCCGGCGCACGGACGTCCTTGGACGAAAGCCCCTGGACCAGTGGATCCGCCGCTCGAAGGCGCGCGGGGTTGAACGCCATCACGATTGTCGCGGCGGTGATGCTCGTCCTCGTCGCCGGGCTGCTCTACGGCGGAGACGCCGTTCTCGCCCTGACGGTGGTCGCGTTCCTCGCACTCGCTGCGATCGCGGAACGCGACGTTCGGGCGACGGCGGGGAAGGTCCTTCTCGTCCTGTTAATCGGGGTGTTCTTCGGCCTGCTCGGGTGGCGCTCCGAGTTCTACGGAGGTGGGGATGCGGCGGAGGCCGTCCGCCACGGCATCCATCACGGACTGCTGCTGACGGCCGTGTTCGCGGGGACGGTCCTGGTCTCCGCGTGCATGCGCGTCGAGGAGCTTTTCGACGCCATGGTGCAACGCCTCCGGGTGCCCTACACATGGTGCACCATAGCGATTTCCGGGGTGAGCATCGCGGCGTTCCTGCGCAGCGAAATCCCCCATCTGACATGGGCGATTAGATTGCGCTCAATGCGACCGGGGCAGTCTTTCCGCTCCGGCTTCATCCGCGCGACGACGCCCGCGCGCATCGCCTTTCCCCTGTTCGTCAGCGCCGTGCGCTGCGCCGAAAAGCTGTCCCTGACCCTGGCGATGCGCAACTTCGGCCGCCATCCGCGGCGCACCTTCCGCACCGATTACCCCTGGCGAGTGCGTGACGGGTTCGTGGCCGCAGCGTCCGCCGCGGCCTTCGTCGCCGCCCTGGTGTCCGCAGTGACTTGACGGGCACCCGGAACCGGCGGGTCCCGGGCCCGCGAGCGTTTCCGAGCTTGTGCGGAGACGCGCCCAACCCAGTTTCGTCACCCTTTCAACCCTTCAGACACATCCGCCGGGTCACGCCATGCGGCCCGGTCCGCCCGGCACCGGCATGGCGCCGACAACCGAAAGAGGTACCAATGAACACGATCCGGACCATCAGCGACGTGCTTCGGGACAAGGCCGATGAGACGAAAAAGGGGATCACCTTCGTCGAGAATCGGCGGGACGTCTTCGTCCCGTATGGCCGGGTCCATGCGGAGGCGGTGGCGGGCCCGGTTGACGTCGACAGGGTGCGGACGCTCTCGGACATGATGCCCGGGCCCCGATCCTGGTCGACGAACGCAGTCACACGCTGCTCACCGGCGCAAACGGTGCCGTGGTCGTGGGCGAGGACCGGCTGCTCGACGTGTCCATCGTCAATGACGCTGCCGCGGAACCGGGTGCGGCGATGCCGGGTGATGCTGAATCGGACTTCTCTCAGGCGGGGGACGTGGATTCCGGGGATGGCTCCGGGGCGGTCCCCGCGTTCCCGGTGCGAGGTGGGACGGCCGGCGAAGCCCTTATCCAGTTTTCGTCCGGCTCCACGGGATCGCCAAAGGGCGTCATCGTAACCAACGAGTCCGTGCTGAACGGTCTGCGCGCGACGATCCCACGCCACGCACACCGGTACGAGAACAAGATGCTCACGTGGCTACCTTTGACCCACAACCTTTCGCTGATCGGCTTCCACGTCTACGCCCTTTTTCGTGGTTACGACCAGGTGTTGCTGCCGGTTTCCGAGGTGGTCGCCGATCCCCCGAGGTGGTTCGAGGCCGTGACCAGGCACCGGCCGAGACGACCGTCGTCCGGGCGACTGGCCCGGGTTCCTACAAAATGACCGCGGCGATTGCTGCCGCCACCGTTGTGGCGGTCGCGGGGAAGCCGGTCGCGCCGGGGTGCCGGGATCTCGTCGGCTACCCCCGGCTCCTCGAACCGGTCCTCGCCTTCGCCCGCGATGCGGGCATTCATATCGAGGTGCCGCATGACAACCCGACCACGGGGCCGCTGCCGACAGCGGCCCACTGCGATACCAAAGAAAAGGGGAAACGATGATGGATCAAGCTGAACGAGGTGCGGCGATCGTCGTCCGCGACCTCACGAAGAGCTACCCGATTGCGGGCAAAGCGGGCACCCCGCCCGAAGGCGGGGCAGGTGCCCCGCCGGACGGCGGGCGCAAGGGAAAGCGCGGTGCCCGGATGCGCAAGCATGTGCTCGACGGCGTGAGTTTCACCGTGCCCGCCGGGGCGATTGTGTCGTTCCTCGGCCACAACGGCGCAGGCAAGACCACTCTCATCCGAATCCTGTCGACGCTCATCACCGCAGACTCCGGCGAGGTGAGCATCTTCTCGCGCGATGTGAAAGAGGATCCGGTGGGCGTGCGCGCCGACATTGCCACCACCGGCCAATTCGCGGCGATCGACGAGAACCTCACCGGCCGGGAGAACCTGGAGTTCTTCGGGCGGCTGCGCGGACTCGACCGCGCCGACGCGGCCGCCCGCGCGACGGAACTACTCGCGCAATTCTCGCTCGCAGACAGTGCCTCGACGTTGGTGTCGGCCTATTCGGGTGGCATGCGGCGGCGCCTCGACATCGCCGCGTCGCTGTGCGTCGTGCCCAGGCTGCTGTTCCTCGACGAACCCACGACGGGGTTGGACCCGGTCAGCCGCGAAGAGCTGTGGGGCTTCATCCGGCAGCTGCGGGACGACGGAATGACCCTGGTGCTGACCACCCAGTACCTGGAAGAGGCGGAGGCGCTGGCAGACCACGTCCATCTGCTCAAGGACCGCCGCATCGTCGCCAGCGGAACGCCGGAGGAATTGCGCCGCGACTTCGGGTCGCACGTGCTCCGCGTGTCCTTCGCCACCGCCGCCGGGGCGGAGGCGTTCGCCCGCTGCCTCGGGGGAACGTGCCTGGACCACGCCCGCGTCGCGGGGAAGTCGGTGTCCCTCGACGTCGACCCCGGGCCACGGATCCTCGAGGCGGTGGCGCGGGCGATGGAGGCCTCGGAAGCGTTGCCGGATTCGCTGAGCGTGTCGCCGCCCACCCTCAACGAGGTGTTCATATCGATGAACGCAGGGGGTGCGGCGCGATGAGTGCGACGTCGGTCGCGGCGTTTCTCCGTCGGGATCTGCTGCTGTTGCGACGCAACACCGCGTCGCTGATCTCCATGTTCGTAGTTCCGCCCCTCTTCCTGCTGTGCCTGTACGCGGTGTTTGGGTACTCGGCGGGGCAATCCGGCTTCGGGTACCTGCGTTTCGTGCTCGGCGGCTGCCTGTTCCAGGCGGCGATGTTCACCGCCGCGGCGTCGGCGATGGCGGTGGGACAGGACGTCGAATCCGGGCTTGTTGACCGCGTGCGCGTGTTGCCCGGGGCCACAGGCGGCTATGTCGCCGGCAGGCTCGCCACCGATTTGCTGCGGATGTCCGCGTCGATCGCGGCGCTGCTGGTCGTCGCGTGGGCCTGTGGACTCGACATGGCTGTCGGTGACGTCGCGTGGACTGTCCTGTGGTCGCTGCTCGCCGCGGCGGTCCTGTCCCTGGTCACGGACGGGGTGATCCTGATGGTGCCCGCCCCGGTGTCGACGGCCTCATCGATCCAGGCGCTGGAAATGCTGCTGCTTATGTTCTCCACCGCGTTCATTCCGGCGACCGCTTTGGACGGCTCCCTGCGCGACGTCGTACGTCACATGCCGTTTTCGCCGATGATCGAGGTGATCAGGGCGGCGTCCCCGGACGCCTTCCCGGATAGCGCCGGGGAAGAGGCAGCCCTGTGGCTCGGCGTCGCGGTGGTCGCCGGAATCGTCCTGTTCATCCGCCGGTTCACCTCGAGGAGCGAATCATGATCGACGCCGTCTCCGTGCATCTGCGGCGCATCGTCCACATTTGGCTGCGGCGCTCCGACTTCTGGTTCATGACGTTCATTGCTCCGCTCGTGTACCTGTTCATCGTCAACCGCATGTTCGGTGGCCTGGTCAGGCAGCTCACCGGAGAGTTCGAACTCCGGAACGCGGTCATCCTGGTCGTGACGGCGTGGGCGTTCATCCTGGCCATCACGGGATCGTCCACCGTGTTCGTTGAACGCAGCAATGGCTTCCACGAGCGGTTAATCACCATGCCGTCACCGTACGCGGCCGTGCCGGCCGCACGGATTATTGCCGAGTTCATCCGGATCATGGCGATGACGGTCGTTGTCGCGGCGGTGGCCGCCTTGCTTTCCGACGGCCCCCCGGAGGTGTCCTGGTGGTGGAGGATCGCGGTGACCGGCGCGATGGTTGCCGCGGCGGCCGCATGCACCGGCACGTACATCGCGTTCTCCATCACCAGCCCCCAGGGTTCCGTGGCCCTCATCCCGTTAATCATCGTTGCGATGTTCGTCAACACGGTGCTCATGCCCGCCGACCACTTCCGTCCTCTCCTGCGCGGAATCGCCGGGCACACCCCCGTATCCGCGGCCGGCGAGGCCGTCAACGGCACCGGGGCTGCGGGGCTGGTGGTCTGCGCGGCCTGGTTCTTAGGCATCGCCGTGCTCGCGGCGTGGGGCATCGCCGTGAAAACGAGGCCGGGGGAGTCTGCATGACGGGCACGTCCACGGGCGCGGCGCCGCCGACGACGGCCCGCGAACCCTAGCACCTAACCCGAAACCGCCGCGTGGACGCGGCCCACACACCCGGAGACAGAACCAGATGAAGTCGATTGCCCAGATCGTCCAGAACAACCGCAGACTCCTCGTGGCCTACGAGGACAAGGTCCAGCCGAGGTTCCTCAGCCGCTATGCGCGTGAACCGATGGACGCCGCCGCCGTGTATCGGAAGCTCCGTGCGCTGGATCCCGGGCCGGATGCGCCGGCCCGGGTTCTCGACCTCGGTTGCGGAACCGGGTGGCTCTCCCGCATGCTCGCCGCCGAGCCTCGCTATCGCAGGGCGAACATCGTCGGCTACGACCTGTCGCCCAATGCGATCCGCATCGCCCGCGAACGCGCCGCCGTCGAAGGGCTCGGGGCCCGGACGGAATTCCACGTCGCCGACGTCCTCGCGCCGCTCGCGGGAGAGACCGGCGGGGCCGATGAAATCTGGGTGTGCGGCGCGCTCCACCAAATGAAGGATGCGGGTGCCGCGCTCGGCAGGGTCGCCGGGCTGCTCGCCGACGACGGCATCGCTTACGTGCAGACGTTCGCCGAGGATCCCGACGTGAACGAGCGGGTCGACATGGCCATCATGGCGAAGATGGGCCACCGGGTGTTCCGGGACAGCGAGCTCGAGGACCTCGCCGAAGCCAACGGGCTGAAGCTGGGCGGAGCCTCACACGCCGGCATGGTGTACTTCTGTACTCTCACGAAGAAAAGCGCAATCGGGGAGGCGGGCAAGTGAGCGCCGTGGACGGGACTGTAGGCCCGTGGTCACTGCTCGCCCCGATCCGGACACGGATGCGTGCGGTGGTCGCGTTATCCGTCCTGTCGTCGGTGGCTACCGTCGCTTCTCTGGTCGGCATCATCGACATCGCGATGACGTACCCGGAGGCCCCGGAGCATCGGACGTGGTTGGCCGTGGCTGTCATCGTCGTCGCCGCAACGGTGCGCATGGCCGCGGACGGCGCCGCCGGCATGCTCTCGCACCGGGCGGATAACGACCTGCAGCTCCACCTTCGGCGCCGGCTGGTCGCCCAAATCCGGAAGTTGCCGCTGGGCTGGCTGGACGCCCGGCGCTCGTCGGGAATCATCGGGTCGGTTGAGAAGGACGTCGCGGCTATCCACCAGCTCATGGGCCACACCGTCGGTGAGACCGTGGTGGCGGTGCTGGTTCCCATGCTTTCCCTCATCGCGCTCGTTGCGGTGGATTGGCGGATTGCGGCGGTGGCGGTCGTCCCGGTGCTGGTCACCTTCTCCCTGATGGGTGTGATGATTTCGCGCGGAGCCGGTCTTCAGCGCGACTACGAGCGAGCCTCCGAAGGAGTGACGGCCGCGGTCATCGAGTTGGTGCGAGGTATCTCAGTGATGAAGTCCTTCGGACGCGCCAACCAGGGCGCGGGTCGCTACGATGCCGCGGCGCTGTCGTTCGTCCGTGCGTGGTCTGCCTGGTCCCGGCAGTCGAACATCTATCTCGGGGTCATCGACGTGGTGACGTCCCCGATCACAGTCCTCGCAGTGGTGTGCGGGGCCGGCCTCGCTCTGAGGGACGCCGCGGGCGGCCTACCGGAGGGGCTCGTCGCCGGGCTGGTTCTCGGCCTTGGACTCTCCGCGGCGATCGTGCGGGTGGCCATGAACTCCGAACCCATCATCGCGGGGATCGCTGCCCTGAAGTCCATCGCGGAGGTGCTGGGCACGCCGCCGATCGTCGAGCCCGCCGATCCGGTGCCCGCGCGCGGAGGCGCGCTCGAGACCCGGAACCTGGTCTTCTCCTACGGCGATGGGCCGCGGGTCCTCGACGGGATGTCCGCGACGTTCGAACCGGGGACCCTCACTGCGCTGGTGGGGTCCTCCGGTTCCGGAAAGTCCACCGTCGCCCGGCTGTTGGCGCGTTTCTACGACCCCGTTGAAGGCTCGGTGCTGCTGGGCGGCGCCGATCTTCGCGACATCGCCGTGCGTGACGTGCACCGCTCGGTGTCGGTGGTGTTCCAAGATCCGCAGTTGCTCACGCTGCCGTTGCGGGAGAACATCCGGCTGGCCAGGAGAGACGCCACCGACGGCGAAATCATGGCGGCCGCGAAGCTCGCGAACCTCGATGCGGTCATCGCGGCGCTGCCGAAGGGCCTGGATTCGGTGGTCAACGTCGACGTGACCTTTTCCGGTGGTGAGGCGCAGCGCGTGGCCATCGCGAGGTCGATCGTCACGGACGCGCCGGTGCTCATCTTCGACGAGGCAACCGCTTACGCGGATCCGGCTTCCGAGGCCCTCATCCAGTCCGCAATCGAGCGTTTGGCCCGTTCACGGACGGTGATTGTGATCGCGCACAGGTTGAGCACGATCCGCAACGCCGACCGCATCCTCGTTCTCGACGGGGGAGCGGTCGCGGAGGCGGGTACCCACGACGAGTTGCTTGCGCGCGGTGGCCGCTACCGGGATTTGTGGCGCGCGTTCGCGCTCGACGACGAACCATCCGCCCCGCGGGGCACTGAATTAGACGATGAAAAGGCGGGGAACCGATGATTCGGGACTTGTGGTCGATGACGGATCGGCGCTCGAGAATGACGCTGGCGTGGCTCATTGCGTTGGCCGCGCTTGCCGCGCTGGCTCAGGGAGCGGCGTTCGTCGCGCTGCTGCCGCTGCTGTCGGCTCTGGCCGAGGGAGATGATGCGACGGCGTGGCGTTTCACCGGCGTCATCGCCGGCCTCGCGGCCGCCCATGCGGTGCTGTCTCTCGCCGCGGGGACGGTCGGCAGGGCGAATTCCGCAGCGGTACTGTCGTCCCTACTGCGTTCTCTGGGCGAACGCGTGCTGACGTTGCCACTCGGGTACGTCACCAAGTCCACGGCCGGCCGCTTTTCGGAGATGGCATCGTCGGGTATCGCGTTCGCGGCGTCCGTGCCGCACGTGATCCTGCGGCCTGTCATCGCCGCGGCGGTTGCGCCGACCGTCATCGCCTTCGGAATTCTGGCGGTGGATTGGCGCGTCGGTTTGGTTCTCGTCGCGTCGGCGCCGGTGATCTTCTTCGCCTACCGGGCCATTGGTCGCGTCGGCGGGGAGTCGGACGAAGCGCATGCTGACGCCGTCGCTGCCGTCTCCGGCAGGCTGATCGAGTTCACCCGCTGCCAGCAGGCGATTCGCGCCGCGGGCGACGGTTCGGCGGCGGACGCGATGGTGGATGAGGCAATCCGGGCCCAACACGATGCGTTCGCGAAGGCGACGTCGACGCAGGGGGCGGCCATCGGACGGCTGGGTTCGGTCGTCCATGCGGTGTTCACGGCGGCGGGGATAGTCGCCGTGGCAGTCGCCGCGACGGGCGGGATGGCGCCGGCGCATTTGGCGCCGATGCTCATCGTGGTCGTCCAGTTCACCGGACCGATCACCACGGCGGGAGCGTTGTCCGGCGGTTTCGGTGCGGGCCGCAACACGTTGGCTGCGTTGCGTGACCTGCGGGCAATCCCCGCCCTTCCCGAACCTGCCGCACCGGAGCTGCCCGACGGGCATGACGTGGAGTTCCGCGACGTGAGCTTCGGGTACGGGGATAAGAAGGTTCTCGACGGCGTCAGCTTCCGTGCACCTCAGGGAGCGCTGGTTGCCGTAGTGGGACCGTCGGGGGCGGGCAAGACGACGGTCATGCGGCTGCTGTCGCGTTTTCATGATCCGGACTCGGGGGAGGTCCTCATCGGCGGGGTACCCTTGCCTCGGATTGGCACCGACGGCGTGAACTCGCTGGTGACCCCGGTGTTCCAGGAGACGTTCCTTTTCGACGCGTCCGTGCGGGACAACGTGGTCTTCGCCGATCCCGGATTCGGTTCCGAGCCCGGTGACGGGGATCGCTTGCGCGAGGCCGCCCGGCGTTCCGGGGTGGACCGCATCGTGGAGCTGCTGCCTTCCGGGTGGGATACCCCGGTGGGGGAGGAGGGGACGCTGCTGTCGGGAGGCGAGCGGCAGCGCCTCGCCATCGCCCGGGCGCTTCTGAAGGATTCCCCGGTGGTGCTTCTCGACGAGCCGACGTCCTCGCTGGATGCGGCCACTGAGCGGGCGATCGTCGGCACGATGGAGGCGTTGCGCGGCGATCGCACCGTGATTGTCGTCGCCCATCGCCTGCACACCGTTCGCGATGCCGACCTCATCGTCGTGCTTTCGGAGGACGGGACGGTCGCAGAACGGGGCACGCACGATGAATTGCTGGCGAAGGGCGGCCGCTACGCCGAGTCGTGGGCGTGCCGGACGGGGAGCTCCTCGGGCGCCTGATCCTCATCACCTGGTCGATGCCCTCACGGGCGCCCTGCCGCAGCTTCCCGAATCCCACCGCCAGGCGCTCGGTGGACAGAGCGAAAACGCCGACGAAAACGCCGAGCAGCACGAACACCGACGAGCTGTAAAGACTGAAGCTCCCGGGAACGTGAAAATAGCCCCCTTCCCGCTACTGCTACCGCCCGTGAATCTGGTTCTGCGCAATCTCCAGCCCGTGGCTGGCGATTAGCTCCACCGCCTCCGCAGCAGTGGGCAGAGTGAAAGCGAGCTCCTCGCGTTCCTTAGCATTGAAATTACGCAGCACGTAGTCCGCCGGATCTTGGCGGCCCGGAGGACGGCCAATGCCAATACGCACCCGCATGTAGTCCTTCGTGCCCAACGACTTCGTGGTCGAGCGCAGGCCATTGTGGCCATTCTCGCCCCCGCCGCGCTTAAGCCGTACCACGCCCGGGTCCAGGTCCAGCTCATCGTGGACTACCACGACGTCGGTAGGCGCGACGTTGAAGAACTTGGCCAGCGCCGCAATCGGACCACCCGACAGATTCATGTAGGTCCGGGGCTTAGCCAGAATCACCTGTCGCTCGCCGCCATCGGAGGTCTTAAACCGAGTCTGCACAATCTCAGCGTTGGACTTCTTATGCACGCTAAACGACGAAGGCATCGGAGAAGTGCGGCTCGCTAGTTCATCTAGCACCAGATGCCCGACGTTATGGCGGGTGAGTTCATATTTGGGCCCAGGGTTGCCGAGCCCCACGACAAGCAGAGGTGTGGTGGAGGCGTTCATGAATTCAATCTTGGCACACGGTGCGCGGTCTGTTGGCTTCGGGGAGTTTCAAGAACAAAAAAGGGACGGACCAGAGTGTCCGTCCCTTTTTAGCTAAACGTGAAAGCCTGTACTGGTTCAGTCAGATAGAGCCATTCAGCGTTTGAATTACTCAGCCTCTTCCTCAGCCGGCTCATCCGGGGTCTCAGCCTTGCCCATGCCCTCGATGTCGGCATCGACGTCGCCAGCCGGCTCTTCCTCCGGCTCGACAATGTTGAAGATGAGCAGGTCAGCGTCGTCGGTGAGGACCAGGCCCTCCGGCAGGGTAACGTCGCCGGCGTGAACCATGGTGCCGACCTCTGCGCCCTCGACGGAGACCTCGATCTCTTCCGGAATAGCCAGAACCGGTGCGTTGACCAGAATGGTTTCGGCATCCTGCATGAGCAGGGCGCCCGGAGCGAGCTCGCCAGTCGGAACGACCGGAACCTCAACCTCAACCTTCTCGTCACGGTGAATGGCGAGCAGGTCAGCGTGGTCGATGTCGAGGGTCAGCGGGTTCTGGTCAACAGCCTTGACCATGGACAGCTGGGACTCGCCCTCGATGTTGACGTCCAGAACAGCATTGACACCGTGGTTACGGATGACAGCGTGGAAATCCAGAGTGTCAACGAGGATGTGCTTCGGGGCATCCAGGTCAGCGCCGTAGATGACAACCGGGATGTCGCCAGCAACGCGGGCACGGCGAGCGGCACCCTTGCCGAACTCGGTGCGGTTACGGGCATCAATCTTGATGATGTTGGGCTTTGCCATGAAAATGGACTCCTAAACGATTCGATATTGAGTCGTCGAGTCGAGCACGTGCCGCATCCATGCCACCGTGGGCGCAAAAGTTGGGCTGCGAGCGTCGCGTCGATAACGGCAACCACCTACTGTGGCCGCCCTCGCCGAGACTTACCGGAGAAATTGTAGTGGACTAACAGGTCAAACAGCAAACCCCGCCACCACCAGCAAAACTAGGTTGCTGGTCGCGGCGGGGTGCCCGTCGGCAAGCGGAAAGAACTTATGCCTGACCCTCGAAGAGGGTGGTGACGGAACCGTTTTCGAAGATCTCGTGGATCGTCTTAGCCAGCAGTGGTGCGATTGGCAGGACGGTCAGGTTGTCCCAGCCCTCGGTGGACTGCGGCAAGGTATCGGTGGTGATGACCTCGCGGGCACCGCACTTCGACAGGCGCTCGCGAGCTGGGTCGGAGAAGACGCCGTGCGTGGTAGCGATGATGACATCCTCAGCGCCAGCCTCACGCAGCACCTTGACAGCGCCGGCGATGGTGCCGCCGGTGTCAATCATGTCGTCGATGAGCAGACAGGTCTTACCGGAGACCTCGCCGACCACGCGGTTGGCGACAACCTGGTTTGCGACATCGACGGAACGGGTCTTGTGAATGAAGGCCAGCGGGGCGTCGCCCAGGGTGTTGGCCCACTTCTCGGAAACCTTCACACGGCCGGCGTCAGGGGAGACCACGACCAGGTTGTCCAGGGAGTAGTTCTTCTTGATGTACTCCGACAGAATCGGCATGGCGTGCATGTGATCGACCGGGCCATCGAAGAAGCCCTGAATCTGGTCGGTGTGGAGGTCCACGGAGACGATGCGGTCAGCGCCTGCGGTCTTGAGCAGGTCAGCGACCAGGCGAGCGGAAATCGGCTCACGGCCACGGTGCTTCTTGTCCTGGCGGGCGTATGGGAAGAACGGCAGGATAGCGGTGATGCGCTTGGCCGAACCGCGCTTGAGCGCGTCAATCATAATCAGCTGCTCGATGAGCCACTTGTTCAGCGGTGCCGGGTGCGCCTGCAGTACGAAGGCATCGGAACCGCGGACGGATTCCTCGTAGCGCACGAAGATTTCGCCGTTGGCAAAATCACGAGCGGTCATCGGAGTCAGCTCTGTGCCGAGCTCCTTGGCAACTGCCTCGCCCAATTCCGGGTGTGCCCTTCCGGAGAAGAGCATGAGGTTCTTTTGGTTATCGATCCACTGGCCGGTCATCTGCCGTCTAGCCTTCCTGGTCTTCCTTGTTGTTGTCAGCGTTGTCAGCTACCTGAGCCGCCTTCGATGCCTCAGCAGCAGCGGTACCTGGACGCTTCCGCTCGACCCATCCCTCGATGTTGCGCTGACGGCCACCACTGACCGCCAATGCTCCCGGAGGAACGTCGTCCTTAATAACAGTACCTGCACCTGAGTACGCACCATCACCCACGGTCACCGGAGCGATGAACATGGTGTCGGAGCCGGTGCGAACATGCGAGCCGATAATGGTGCGGTGCTTGTTGACACCGTCGTAGTTCACGAACACGCTGGAGGCACCAATGTTGGAGTGCTCGCCAATCTCCGCATCGCCGACGTAGGTCAGGTGCGGAACCTTCGAACCGTTTCCGATCTGCGCGTTCTTCGCTTCTACGAAGCCGCCGAGCTTCGCGCCGACACCGAGTTTGGTGTTCGGGCGAATGTAGGTGAACGGTCCGACCGTCGCATCCTCGCCGATCTCCGAATCGGAACCGTGTGTACGTACGACGCTGGCGCGCTTGCCGACGACCATGTTGGTCAGTGTCGTGTCCGGTCCCACGGTGGCCTCGTCGCCAATCACGGTCTTGCCGTGCAGCTGCGTGCCCGGCAGAATCGTGACGTCGCGGCCGATTTCCACCTCAACGTCAATCCACGTGGTGTCCGGATCGACGATAGTGGCGCCCCCGCGCATAGCTGCCTCGCAGGTGCGACGGTTGAGCTCGCGGCCAAGGGTAGCCAGCTGGACGCGGTCATTGACACCGGCGACGACGGTGGCATCGGCGAGGCGGTGGCCTCGCACTGAGCGGTCGGCCTCACGGGCGATGCCGATGACATCGGTGAGGTAGAGCTCGCCCTGGGCATTGTTGGTGTCCAGCTGCTTGAGAGCGTTTGCCAGGGTCTCGGCATCAAATGCGTAGACACCGGAGTTGACCTCGGTGATCTCGCGTTCCTCGTCGGAGGCATCCTTTTCCTCCACGATGCGCAGAACTTCGCCGTCGGCGTTGCGAACGATGCGGCCGTAGCCGTGCGGGTTGTCAGCAGTGGAGGTCAGCACAGTCACGGCAGCGCGTGGCTTGCGGTTGTGTTCTTCGAGCAGCGCCTGGAGCGCTTCGGAATCCAGCAGCGGAACATCGGAAGTGGTCACCAGGATGGTGCCATCGAAGTTCTGCAGCTCGGGGTGCTCCAGCGCGCACTGAACAGCGTGGCCGGTACCGTTTTGCTCGTCCTGGTGGGCAATGACGACACCGTTGGAGTGCTCGGTGTCCGAGGCCCAAGTCCCGATGGCGTCGATTACCTTTTCGCGCTGGTGGCCAACGACAACAGCAATCTCATCCGGATTAATGCCCTTGGCGGCATAGAGCGCGTGCTCCAACATGGTACGACCGCCGATAGCGTGCAGCATTTTCGGCGTATCGGATTTCATTCGGGTGCCTTGACCCGCGGCGAGAATGACCACAGCGGTGGCCGAACCGTTCGACATGAAACTTGCTACTCCTCGGTCAGGGTGCATCACGGTCACGGCGGGGCGAAAAGTCACTTCTTAATTAAGGGGCCGGCCCCCCGCTTGCTCTCCCACCAGGACTCGAACCTAGAATGCCGGTACCAAAAACCGGAGTGTTGCCATTACACCATGGGAGAATGGGGCAAACGCGAAAAATTGCATGGCTGATTCGACTCAGCCAACTCGCTTGCGCCTGCGATATACGATAGCAAGACTTTAGCCACTAATCTAAAAGCATGGCCTCCAATTCTCCGAGACGACGTATGACCGGTCCACAGCGCAAAGCTCAGCTGACAGAAGTCAGCCGTGGAATCTTTGCCGCCAAGGGGCTTGATGCCGCCTCAATGGAGGAGATCGCTGCCGCAGCTGGGGTATCAAAGCCGGTTGTCTACGAGCATTTCGGTACCAAAGAGCGGCTCTACCAGGCAGTCGTCGACCAGGAGATGAAGACCCTGGAGGCCACGATTAGGGAAGCGTTGTCCCTGGGACGCTCGCGTTACCGCATCGAACAGGCGGTGTTGGCACTGCTGACTTATGTGGAGGAAAACCCGGAGGGATTCTCCATTATTTCTCGCGACCCCGGCGTGGCGGGTGGCTATGAGACGCTGCTGAATAATGCCACTGAGTCGATTACGCCTATCCTTGCCGAGGCTTTCAAACGCGCCGGCTTCGACCCGGCCATGTCGGTGCTCTACGGAAACTGCATGGTCGGTATGGTTTCGCAGACCGCTCGCTGGTGGATGGAGAAGCGCAGTCCGGATAAGGAGACGGTGGCGGCGCACATCGTGAACCTGTGTTGGAACGGGCTGGCCGGCATGGAGGGTTCTCCGACTCTGCATGGTTCCGCTGATGTGCCAGCGGCCGCTGAGGGCGCGAAGTTTGGAGCAGGTGCTGCAGCGGACCCGATGCAGGTGGCGGAGAACGGCTAACCAGCACGCAGGGTGGATCCGGGGTGCATGGTTATATTGGGGCTATGCCAACTTCTGCGTCTTCCTCGGCGAAAGCCACACCCAGCATTCTGCCGAACCCGCTGTCGGGGCTGGAAAGCCTCGTTGTCACGGATCCTCAATTTGTCGGCGTGCTCGGGCGCATCGGCGAAGACGAGCTGGCGCTCACGGGTGCGGACGCGGTGCGTTCGCACCTTATTTACGCCATGTCCACGAAGGTGCCGGTGCTGGTCGTCACGGCTACCGGCCGTGAGGCGGAGGACCTGACTGCCGAGGTCAAGTCGATGATCGGCGATCGTGTAGCTATGTTCCCCTCGTGGGAGACGCTCCCGCATGAGAAGCTTTCGCCAGCGGTGGATACCGTGGCGCAGCGTCGTAAGGCGCTTTACGACGTTCGCCGGGGCAAGGTCGACGTTCTGATTGCGGCGGTGCGCTCGTTGGTGCAGCCGATTGTGGACGACCTTGAGGCTGAAGCCAGCGCCCCCATTCACGTCCAACTGGACCGGGACTGCGAGAACCTGGTTGAGCGGCTGGTGCATCACGGCTATTCGCATGTGGACATGGTCGGCAGGCGTGGCCAGTTTGCCGTGCGTGGCGGCATCGTCGATGTTTTCCCTGCGACCGAAGAGCTGCCGGTACGTATCGAGCTCTGGGGTGACGAGGTCACCGACCTGCGCGCCTTTTCCGTCGCTGACCAGCGCACGATCTCTGAGGTAGAGGTCGACCAGCTGGATATCTTCCCGTGTCGTGCACTGCTTATCGACGACGACGTGAAGGCCGCCGCGGAGAAACTCGCCACCACGCGCTCGGGTCAGGTCCAAGAAATGCTCACCCGCATCGGCGATGGCCAGTGGGTGGAGGGCATGGAATCGCTGATTCCGCTGATTAGTCAGCATCCGATGAAGATGCTCACCGAGGTCATGCCGGAGAAAACGCATGTGCTCATGTGCGGGCCGGAGCGCATTCGCTCCCGCGCACAAGACTTGATCAGTGCAGGCGAGGAGTTTATGGCCGCAGCGTGGGAAACTGCTGCGATGGGTGGCTCGGCGCCAATCGCCACGGATGGGCTGGAGCCCAGCGCGTACCGCAGCTTGGCCTCTATCCCGATGCCCACTTCGTGGCATATTTCCCCGCCCGGCATGTTGGAGGCGGGAGTCACCGAAGATGATGTGCTGCCACTGACCTTCGAGCCTGGGCCCGCGCCACGCGGCGACTTAAAGGAAATTGGTCACCTGATGAAGCAGCTGCGCGATGCCACGGTCGCGGGGGAGCGAGTGGCGTACGTGGCGGCGACGCCCGCGGGGGCGCGTCGGCAAGCGGAAAAGTTTAGGGAAGCCGGAATTGCGACGCGCATGGCGGCGGGCCCGGAGTATCCCGAGTCCGGAAGAATTACGGTCTACCAGGGTGTTTTGCACGGTGGCCTGGTGTTCCCGCGAATCCCCGGTGGCGCGCTGACTCTGATTACCGAGCAGGACATCACAGGTAACCGCATCGCGGAAGGCGCGCTTGGTGGGCGCCGCAAGCCAGCGAAGCGCCGTGGTCAGGTGGATCCGCTGGCGCTGAAGGCCGGTGACTATGTCGTGCACGACACGCATGGCATTGGTCGGTTTGTGAAGCTCACTGAGCGCACCATCGGCACGGGCGAGGATCAGGCTCGCCGCGAGTACGTGGTGCTCGAGTACGCACCGAGCAAGCGCGGAGGCCCCTCGGACCAGCTCTACGTGCCGATGGAGAGCCTGGATTTGCTGTCGCGCTATGTCGGCGGTGAAAAGCCCGCGCTGTCGAAGATGGGCGGCTCGGACTGGAAGTCCACCAAGCGCAAGGCCCGTGGCGCTGTCCGCGAGATTGCGGAAGAGCTGGTCAAGCTCTACGCCGAGCGCCAAGCCGCGCCGGGCCACGCGTTCGCGCCGGATACGCCATGGCAGCAGGAGATGGAGGATAACTTCCCCTTCACCGAGACTGAGGACCAGCTTCAGGCCATCGACGAAATCAAGTCCGACATGGAAAAGCCGGTGCCGATGGATCGCGTGCTCATCGGCGATGTCGGCTACGGCAAGACCGAGGTGGCACTGCGTGCTGCCTTCAAGGCTGTTCAAGATGGCCGTCAGGTAGCAGTGTTGGTGCCAACTACGCTGTTGGCACAGCAGCATTTGACCACTTTCACTCAGCGTATGGAGGGCTTCCCGGTCACCATCCGTGGACTGTCCCGCTTTACCTCGCCGAAGGACTCCAAGGAGGTCCTCGAAGGGCTGAAGAACGGGACGGTCGACATTGTTATCGGCACGCATCGTCTCCTGCAGACCGGCGTGCAGTGGAAAGAACTCGGCCTGGTCATCGTTGACGAGGAGCAGCGTTTCGGCGTCGAACACAAGGAACACATCAAGGCGCTACGGCACCACGTCGACGTGCTCACCATGTCCGCAACGCCAATTCCGCGCACGCTCGAAATGTCGATTGCCGGCATCCGCGAGATGAGCCAGATTCTCACCCCGCCGCAGGATCGTCACCCGGTGCTGACATACGTCGGCGCGCAGTCCGACAAGCAGGTCGCCGCTGCTATCAGGCGAGAGCTGCTTCGCGACGGACAGGTGTTCTACCTGCATAATAAGGTGGAAACCATTGACAAAGTCGCCCAGAGTATCCGCAATTTGGTGCCCGAGGCCCGCGTGGTAGTGGCCCACGGTCAGATGGGGGAGGAGCAGCTGGAGCGCACGGTCGATGGCTTCTGGCAGCGCGAGTACGACGTGCTGGTGTGTACCACCATCGTGGAGACCGGCCTGGATATTGCCAACGCCAATACGTTGATTGTGGAAAACGCCCACCATATGGGTCTTTCCCAGCTGCACCAGCTGCGTGGTCGCGTGGGCCGTTCCCGTGAGCGCGCCTATGCCTACTTCCTCTACCCGGAAAATCAGACGCTGACGGAGACTTCCTACGACCGTCTGTCCACGATTGCGCAGAACAATGACTTGGGTGCCGGTATGGCTGTGGCCATGAAGGACCTGGAAATGCGCGGTGCCGGAAATATCCTCGGTGCGGAGCAGTCCGGTCACATTGCCGGTGTCGGCTTCGATATGTACGTCCGACTGGTTGGCGAGGCCGTGGCCGCGCTGAAGGCAGTGGCTGATGGTGAAACTCCGGATGCTTCCGATAACGAACCGAAGGAAGTTCGGATCGATTTGCCGGTCGATGCGAATATTCCGGCCGAATATGTGTCGTCGGAACGCCTGCGTCTAGAGGCGTACCGCAAATTTGCTGCCGCCAGTGCGCTGGACGATATCGACGTAGTGCTCGAAGAGCTCGTTGACCGTTACGGAACCCCACCCATTGAGGTGGAGAGACTGGCGGTTATTTCACGACTTCGAATTATTTGCCGGGAATTCGGCGTGCATGAAGTTCAAGCCATGGGTGCGCACATTAGAATAACCCCTATGGAGCTTGCTGACTCCAAGCAGGTGCGTCTCAAGCGCCTGTATCCACAGGCGACCTATCGTGCGGCAACGCGCACGGTTTCCGTCGGAATGCCGAAGGAAGGGCGAGGGTTGCGGGCAAAACCTGTCCGCGATATTGCATTGGTGCAGTGGGTAGCAGACTTCTTGACATCGATGGCGGGAATTCCACGTATGGATATCTCGCACATGGGAAAGGACTAGAAACCGTATGACTATCATCAAGCTCGATAGCCGCTTTCCAACTGCGATTCCGCTGGAAGCCGCTAGCCTGCTGACCGGTGAAGTCAGCTACACCGAAGAAGTCCCGATCCGTGTGCGTTGGGCAATTGCCGACGCCGGTGGGCACTCGGTGTCCCAGGCGGAGATTCTGGTCACCACCGATATGGGAAACGACGAGGTACTCGATCGCCTCGATGCGGGCGAGAAGGTCTACTCGGTCGAGCTGGATGATGCGCCGGACCCAGCAGCTCCGGCAGCTCGGGTTGTGGCGGCTCCCCAGCAGGACTCGGTGCAAGAACCTGAGCCAGAACCGGTTGCAGAGCCAGGGGCAGAGCCTGTTGCAGAACCGCTGACTCCGCAGGAACAGCTTGCCGCAGCTCGTCTGCCCCACGTCGTCGAGGCCGTGGACATCATGGCGGCAGCACGGCGCACGGGGCAGTGGGAAGCTCGCCAGACGCACAAGAGCCTGCTGCCGTATCTCATTGAAGAGACTTACGAGTTTGTCGACGCAGTCAACGAGGGCGGTGACATTCGTAGCGAGCTGTCAGATTTGCTGCTGCAGATCCTCTTCCACGCTGAAATCGCGGAGGGCTTCGACTTCGACGATGTGGCGACCGACTTTATTTTGAAGATGCGCGCTCGTCAGCCGTACCTCTTCGACGGCACTGTGGCCGAGGGAGAGATGGTGTCGGAGGAAGAACAGGAGCGACTGTGGGCTTACGGCCGCGGACGTCCGCGCTCGAACCCGGCCACACAGCTGCCAGCTCTGACTTTGGCTGAGGAAGCCATCCGCCGCGCACGTGCGCAGGGACTGTCCGATGCAGACATTCCAGTGGAGATTCTGGTCCCGACCCCGGGGCTGGAGACTGAGTCCGGTGCTGAAGAGCGGACCCGACAGGCTTCACGCGCATTCCTGGCTGAGCTGGCTCAGATGGAGAATCAGCAGGCCGGCAGTGTTGAGCAGTGGGCAGCGGGCAGCGAAGATAACGAAGAGGCTGAGGACCTCGGCCCGTCGGAAAGCGACAGCTAGTTTCCAGTAAAAGTGATTTCTGTCCTCGAGTTTGAGTGATTTTTACGGTTTAACCCGTAGAGTAATTCCCCATGCCTTCTAATTCTCCCTTTGATGAATACGCGCACCCCGCACCCCGCGGGGCGAAGTCGCGTGGCCGCAGTAAGGGGAAAAAGAAGTCCTCGCGAGGATGTGGCTGCCTCGGTCTAACCTCCCTGGCGGTGCTGATTATCATTGGCACGGTTGGGGCGTTGGCGATGTTCACTGGACCCGTTATCCCGTCGTTGACCAAGAAGCCGATTCCGGAAAATGTGCCGCCTGCTGCGGCTGAGCCACCGCCGATGATTGATGTCAACGCGCCCGGGCGCACCTCGGAGCAGCTCCGACAGTGGGCGCAGCAGATTTCCCCGAAGACTGGTATTTCTGAGGACGCTCTCCGCGCCTACGGCAACGCATATGTGATTGCGACCGAACAGTTCCCGAACTGCCACCTGGAGTGGAACACGCTTGCGGGACTGGGCAAGGTGGAGACTAATCACGGCACGTACTCGGGCAATTGGCTCAAGCCGGCGCATATCGGTGCCGATGGGGTAGTGCGCCCGACGATTATCGGTCCGCCGCTGGACGGCACGAGTGGGTTTGCTGAGGTTCTTGATACTGACAACGGCGAACTCGACGGTGACACAGAGTACGACCGCGCTGTGGGGCCGATGCAGTTTATTCCCGAGACCTGGCATCGCTTTGCGATGGATGCTTCTGGTGATGGTGTCGCCGACCCCAACAACATCGACGACGCAACTGCGACCACGGCACGGATGCTCTGCAGTGGGGAACGCGACCTCGCCACCCCGGAAGGGTGGGCATCTGCAATTCGCTCGTATAACCAGTCTGAGCAGTATCTTCGCGATGTTCGGGACGCTGCGGCGAACTATGCGCTGAATCAGCCCGCATAGGGTGAAAAGGATTTAAGGCGAAGGTTGGCAAACCGTGCCACAATTGGAGTCATGTGCCGGAACGGTTCCGGCGGAAAGGTGACCTATGGCTGCAATCATCGAGTTGAACGCACGCGAAATTCTGGACTCCCGTGGTAACCCGACCGTTGAGGTTGAGGTGCTGTTGGAAGACGGCGCTGTGGGCCGCGCTGCGGTTCCGTCCGGTGCCTCCACCGGTGTTCATGAGGCACACGAGCTCCGCGATGGCGGAGACCGTTACCTGGGCAAGGGTGTCGAGAAGGCTGTCCGCGCTGTGCTCGAGGAGATTGAGGACGCAATTATTGGCCTCGAGGCTGAGGACCAGCGTCTGGTTGACAAGACCATGATTGAGCTGGACGGCACCGACAACAAGTCCCGCCTGGGTGCTAACGCAATCCTGGGTGTTTCCATGGCTGTTGCCAAGGCTGCTGCTGAGTCCGCTGGCCTGGATCTGTTCCGCTACGTCGGCGGCCCGAACGGTCACGTTCTGCCGGTTCCGATGATGAACATCCTCAACGGTGGCGCACACGCTGACTCCGGCGTTGACGTCCAGGAGTTCATGATTGCACCGATCGGTGCCCCGACCTTCAAGGAAGCACTGCGCGTCGGTGCTGAGGTCTACCACGCACTCAAGAAGGTCATTAAGGACAAGGGCCTGTCCACTGGCCTCGGTGATGAGGGCGGCTTCGCTCCGTCGGTTGACTCCACCAAGGCTGCTCTTGACCTGATTGTTGAGGCAATTGAGGCTGCAGGCTACAAACTGGGCGACGATGTCGCTCTGGCTCTCGACGTTGCTTCTTCCGAGTTCTTCAAGGACGGCAAGTACCACTTCGAGGGCGGCGAGCACACCGCTGAGGAGATGGCAGCTGTCTACGCTGACCTGGTTGAGAACTACGCCATCGTCTCCATCGAGGATCCGCTGCAGGAGGATGACTGGGAGGGCTACACCACCCTGACTGCTCAGCTTGGTGACAAGGTCCAGATCGTCGGCGACGACTTCTTCGTCACCAACCCGAAGCGTCTGGCAGAGGGCATTGAGAAGAAGGCCGCTAACGCTCTGCTGGTCAAGGTCAACCAGATCGGTACCCTGTCCGAGACCTTCGAAGCCGTCGCAATGGCTCACAACGCCGGCTACAAGTCCATGATGTCCCACCGCTCCGGTGAGACTGAGGACACCACCATCGCTGACCTGGCCGTCGGCCTGAACTGTGGCCAGATCAAGACCGGTGCTCCGGCTCGCTCCGAGCGCGTTGCTAAGTACAACCAGCTGCTGCGCATCGAGGAGTACCTGGGTGACGCTGCTGTCTACGCTGGTCGCAGCGCATTCCCGCGTTTTAAGTAAAGAGCTGAGGCGCTGCGAAAGCTGCGTCTAGCACTGCCCGTCCGCACCACGCACGTGGTGGTGGGCGGGTTTTTGTTATTTCATCGGCTGGCGGTCGGGTAGAGTGTGGGACATGAGTGCATCGGACCGATCTCGCCGCGGAACACAGTCGCGCCCTGCAGGGGCGGGGCAGCGTTCGGCAGCGGCAATCGCATCGGGAATGCGCTCGCTGAGCACAGCACAGAAGATCGGCATTGGTCTGCTGGTGCTTTTCTTAGTATCTGTTCTCGCAATTCCGCTGCGGACTTTTGCACAACAGCAGGCGGATGTAGCCGCAACGCAGGACAATATTGCTCGCATGGAACAGCGAATTAAGCAGTTAGAGGATGAAAAGGAGCTTTACTCCAACCCTGCCTATGTTAAGGAGCAGGCACGTCTGCGCCTGGGGCTGGTAGAGCCGGGGGAGACCCCATTCCGTATCCTCGATCCGGCCGTGGGCGAACAGCCTGTGACGCAGCCGGAGGAAATTCCGCAGCACCAGGCCAAGAAGTGGTACGAGACTCTGTGGGATTCCATTTCCATCCCGCCCGAACCCGAAGAGACTCGCCCTAATCCGGGGCGCGATCAGGCAACGAGGCCAGAGAGCTTGCCGACGGTACCGGAGTCCTAAACCTCCATACGGCTACCTGAGCCTCTCGGTGAGGTTGCATGCGCGGCGGAGTGTGCCGTCGTAAAGCGAAACAACGCGCTTGTAAGGCGACTGTGAGATTATGTGTCAGTAAAACGGAAGCAAAAGGAGTGTGACCGATGTCTGTGGATACCGCAGATTTGGAAGTGATAGCGGAGCAGCTCGGACGTGAACCGCGCGGTGTAGTGGACATCTCTTACCGCAGCCCCGACGGCACTCCTGGTGTGGTCAAGACGAAGCCGCGCTTGGACGATGGCACTCCGTTTCCCACGCTCTTTTACCTAACTGATCCGCGACTCACCGCCGAGGCCTCCCGGTTGGAGACGACCGGCGTGATGAAAGAAATGACCGCGCGTCTGGAAAGCGACGAAGACCTCGCCGCCGATTACCAGCGCGCGCACGAGGCGTTTCTGGCAGAGCGCAATGAGATGGAAGACCTAGGCACGGACTTCTCCGGTGGCGGAATGCCGACGCGCGTGAAGTGCCTCCACGTTCTTATTGCCTACGCGCTGGCCAAGGGGCCGGATCACTTCCGACTGGGTACTGAGTCGGTGGCGCTGGCGGCGGAGAACGAGAAACTGCGCGGCACCGCGATTCCTGCAGATTGGCCCACGATTGCCGAGCTCGGTATTGCGTATCCGGGGGTGGAGGGATAAATGACGACCCTCGCTGCCGTCGACTGCGGCACTAATTCGCTTCGCCTGCTTATCAGCCGGGTCGAGGTTGTCGATGGAGTTCTCGAAATCACAGAACTGCACCGACTGATGGAAATCGTCCGCCTTGGCCAGGGCGTGGATGCCACTGGCATGCTGGCTCCAGAGGCGCTGGAGCGCGTGCGGGAGGCTCTGACGAAGTATGCGGAGCTTATGCAGGTCGAAAAAGTGCAAGCAGTCCGAATGGTGGCGACATCGGCGACACGCGACGCAAGCAACCGCGACGATTTCTTCGCCATGACCCGCGAGATTCTCGCTCCGTGGGGTGCAGAGGCCGAGGTCATTTCCGGCGACGAGGAAGCCGCGCTGTCCTTCCGCGGGGCGGTAGATGACTTGGAGCCCGAGCTCGGTCCGTATTGCGTCATTGACGTCGGCGGTGGCTCCACCGAGGTTATTGTCGGTGACCACGATGGTACGGTAGCCGGCTCTGATTCCGTGGCCATGGGCAGTGTGCGCTTGACCGAGCGGTTCCTGCAGACCTCGCCACCGACGGCGGAACAGGTCCAGGAGGCGCGTTCGTATGTTGCGGAGCTGGCCGACGAGATTGTTGCGAAGGTGCCTGTCGACAAGGCTCGCACCATCGTCGGCTGCGCCGGGACCTTCACCACGCTGTCGGCGCTGGCACAGGGGCTAGAAACCTACGACCCGGAGGCAATCCACCTGTCGCAGCTGCGCTTTGCGGCGTTGCGTGCGCTGACCGCGTCCGTGATTGAGACCGACGCGGAATCGCTCGCTGCCAATCCCGTGATGCATCCGAAGCGCGCGGATGTCTTCGCCGGCGGTTCCATCATTGTGGACGGTCTGATGGACATGTTTGAGGCGCTGCCGCTTTCCGAGGCAGCGAAGGAAGAGCAGCGCTTTTTCTACATCAGCGAGAAGGATATCCTCGACGGAATTGTGGCGAGTTTGGTAGACACCCATATCGCCCATTAATCTTTCTTAGGGGCCCCTATAGCCCAATTGGCAGAGGCAGAGGACTTAAAATCCTTTCAGTGTGGGTTCGAGTCCCACTGGGGGCACCAAAAGGCCAGGTCAGAGAGTTTTCTGACCTGGCCTTTTGCTATTTGTGCGCGCTACATGCGGATTACGGCAGGACGTTGAACTTCTTGCCGAGGACAAGTGCCGTGTTGAACACCTTCGAGTACAGCTCACGCGGCATCTGCGGCATCGATACCGGGGAAAGACGCTGCACGGTCACCGTCTGCTCATCGGTGTACTTCAACAAACCGCCCGCTGCTTGACGACGGCCCACACCCGAATCCTTGAAACCACCCATCGGGGCATCGACAGACGCGAAGGCCGCAGCAAAACCATCGTTGACATTGACAGTGCCGGCCTCAAGCTGTGGAGCCAGCTCCTTTGCGCGACGCGGGGAGGTCCACAGCGAAGCGTTGAGGCCATAACGGGAATCGTTGGACTTGGCGATAGCCTCGTGGACATCCGAGACGCGCTGGAGGACTACCACCGGTCCGAATACCTCTTCGGTCAGCAGGGCGACGCCCTCCGGGACGTCGGTAAGCACGGTCGGCTCGTAGAACAGCGGTCCCAGATCCGGGCGAGGACGACCACCGGTCAGCACGGTGGCGCCGGCCTCGATGGCCTCGTCGACCATGGACTTGACGATGTCGAACTGGCCCTGCGACTGCAGACAGCCCATCTCGGTTTCCCACTCGTAGCCAGCGCCGATGGACATTGCCTTCACGCGGTCGGTGAATGCCGGGACGAACTCGTCCCAGACGGAGTCCACGACATAAATTCGCTCAATGGATACACACAGGTGACCGGAGTTGGTGAAGCAGCCAATGCGTGCGCCCTCGACCGCGCGGTTGATGTTGGCATCTTCAGCGACAATCAGCGGGTTCTTGCCGCCGAGCTCCGCGGAGAAACTGATCAGGCGTTCGCCGCACTGCTGTGCCAGCGAGCGGCCGGTCTCGGAGGAGCCGGTGAACATCAGGAAGTCACACTGGCCGACAATGCCCTGGCCGACAACGCGACCGGGTCCTGGAATGACCTGGAAGAGATCCTCCGGAAGGCCAGCGCGGTAGAGCAAATCGACAGCGAAGAGAGCGGTAAACGGAGTGGTGCTGTCCGGCTTGAGCACGATGGCGTTACCGGCCATCAGTGCAGCCAGCGCATCGGAAACCGCGAGGGTCAGCGGGTAGTTCCACGGAGCAATAACACCGACGACGCCCTTTGGGTGGTGGTAGACGGTGGTCTTGGAAAGTACCGGGACCGCGCCGTGCGCTCGCTTCGGCTCAAGCAGTTTCGGGCCCTGATTGCCGTAGTAGCGGGCGGTGATAGCGGTGTGTACGAGCTCCTCGTGGGCACTGGCGCGGTTTTTACCGGTCTCGGCCTGCAGCAGGTCCAGCACCTGGTCGCAGTGGGTAAAGAGCAGGTCGTGGAAGTGGTGCAGCACTTCGCCGCGCTTTTCCGGCGCCATGCGGGCCCACTTCTTCTGCGCGGCACGGGCACGCTTGAAGGCCTCGTCGACATCGGCCTGGGTACCGACAGGAATCTGCGCCAGCTCCTGGCCGGTAAATGGTGCCGAGATAGTGGCGGTCTTCGACTTATCAGCTACCGTGACGCGCTGAAGAAGGCGGGCAACGAGCTCGTCGTTAAGCGGATTGCGGATGGTAGTTCGGTTTGTCGTAGCAGTAGATGCTGTCATGGCACAGATACTACTGTTGCGCGGCGCCCCGAGATAGTAAATTTGGCAAAACTACAAAAACTTAGAAAACTTTAGTAAGTAGTCCAGCCCATCCGACGGTTGCGGTCCGGGTCGCGCGGGCCATCGTTGCCGAACTCGAACGGTTCGTGGCCGTCGACATCGCCGTAGCGCATCTCCGGGTCATCATCCAGATCGTCGTCGACGTCGATGTCCGGCTTTTCCTCGGCCAACCGCTTGCCGAGAGTGTCATGCGGAGAAGCGCCCCGCCAGCGGTCCGGCGGATCCATTACATAATTCTCGCCATCACCGGTGAGGAAGTCGCCATCGAGTCCCTCTGAGCCATCGAGCGTGGTCTCGTCGAAATCACCAGTGGTATCCGGATCGTAGTCAAGGCCATCAGACATCTTGACCAACCTCCTGTTTCGTAATCACTCATGTGGTGCCCACGCCTGGCGACTGTGAGTTTTTCCGCGATTACAAAATCACCGCCAGCAGGCGAGGAATTACCTTGATACTAACTGTTTTTCAGGGTTGGGAACAATACCTTTACATCGCCCGTTGTAGAAAGTGTAGGCAAACGTAAGCGCGTGTGCCTGAATACAAAACGTAAGAAAAACTGAGAAAAGAAAGAAGGACGACGTGCGCGAAAGCAGCAATCCTGCATTCAGTTCACTTACTAAGACCGTCGCCCGCGGACAGGCGGGCGCACATCACTACGGCCAAGGTCAGATGGGCGCTGGCTACGGGGATAACCCGTACCAGTCGCAGGTTGCCGCCGACTACCGTCCGATGACGGTCGACGATGTCGTTTCCAAGACCGGCATCACGCTGGCAACCATCATCGTTTTGGCTGCGGTCAATTTCTTCATTGCCGTCAGTGTCTCCACCAGCCTGGCCATGATTCTGACCATTGTCGGCGCCATCGGTGGTCTGATTACTGTTTTGGTTTCCACCTTCGGCAAGAAGTACGGCTCCGCGCCGGTTACCCTCACCTACGCGGCCTTCGAGGGCCTCTTCGTCGGTGGCATCAGCTTCATGTTCACCGCTCCAATTCAGGGCGTTGCCGCTGGTGCGCTGATTATGCAGGCAGTGCTGGCCACCCTGGGTGTCTTCATCGGTATGCTCTTCGTCTACAAGTCGGGCGCTATCCGCGTGACCCCGAAGTTCACCCGTTTTATGAGCGCGGCTCTGATTGGTGTGCTGGTCCTCATGCTGGGCAACCTGGTGCTCTCCCTGTTCGGCCTGGGCTTCCCGCTGCGTGACGGCGGCATGCTGTCGATCATCTTCTCGCTGGTCTGCATCGGCCTGGCAGCCTTCAGCTTCCTGATTGACTTCGATCAGGCTGACCGCCTGGTCCGCGCTGGCGCTCCGGCTCAGTACGCCTGGGGTGTCGCCCTCGGCCTGGCTGTGACCCTGGTCTGGCTCTACACCGAGATTCTGCGTCTGCTGTCCTACTTCAGGGACTAAACGCTAGAAAACTAACTAACGCACAAGCGCCGGTTAGCCCGTTATTACGGGTTGGCCGGCGCTTTGTTGTTGGCAGTCGACGTATTGACCGATAGGGCTGTGCAGTGTGACGTCGTAAAGCGCGATATCGAAGCGGGAGAGGGCACAAAAAATGGACCGATAGGCCATATGGGCTTCTATCGGTCCAAGAATCGGGCACTGTGGTCCGAAGTTGCCGCCTGGGTTGAGGCGGTCTAACGCCGGGAGCGCTTAGGCGTCCATCTCCGGGTCGTACGGCTCAGCCTTGACCACAGTGACAGACACTTCGTCGCCGCTCGGGGAAGCGTAAGTGCGGGTCTCGCCCTCCTTAGCGCCGACCAGAGCCTTGCCCAGCGGGGAATCGGTGGAGTAGGTCTCCAGGTTCGGGTTGGAGGAGTCAGCGCCACGGGTACCGATGAGGAAGGTCTCGGTGTCGTCTTCGTCGCCGTCGTAGTAGACGTGGACCACGGTGCCGACCAGAGCCACACCGGACTCCTGCGGAATCTCGCCGACGGTGGCGCGCTGGAGCAGGTCTTCGAGGTAGCGGATGCGTGCCTCTTCCTGTCCCTGCTGCTCGCGGGCGGCATCGTAGCCGGCGTTTTCCTTCAAGTCGCCCTCTTCGCGGCGCTCGTTAATCTCGGCGGCGATGACCGGGCGGTTTTCATATAGCGCCTCAAGCTCGCCCTTGAGCTTGTCGTAGGACTCCTGGGTGAGCCATGGGCTATTGTTCTTTGCCTCAGTCATGGTTCCTCCTGTGTTTTGGCTATTTAATACAAAAGCGGCCCCGCTTGGGGCCGTCGGCTGCGTCACAGGATAGCACTGTCACGCCACATGGCAATAACAGGCGCGTCGGAGTGTTGTTGCGCACGCTTTACGACGTGCCGTGAAAGCGCATAATCCTCAGTTGCGAAAGGCGGTTACTTAGCAGGTGCGAGGAGCTCCGGAATGTCGGTGGAGCAGCCGTAGACATCGCCTGCGACGGCCAACTCGCGGGTGGCAATGGGGACGTCCATACGCACCGTAGCGGGGCCGCCGCCCGGAATGAATACGTCGCGACGGCCGACCTCTGCCACGTCATAGTTCAGCGCGTAGATAATGCAGTAGCTATCCAGCTCCGGCTTTTCGCGGGTGACGTCCAGGGTGAAGATGAACTGCTCATCTTCCTTACCTGGAGTGCGGCTCCAGCCCGCTTGCGTTGCAGAGACATCCGGGGCGGAGACGCGGTTCATCTGAACGAAGATGTATGCGCCGGCGATGACGAGCATGCCAACAATAGCGATGACAACCAATTTTGCGGGGAGAGTGCGACTGTTGTCCCCATAGCGCTCGCGCTGCCCGTTAGGCGCTGCGGTATTTCGGGTGTTTCGCTCCGAACTTTCAGCCATGCTTTTTAGCCTATCGGAGTTCTTGGTCGACGTGGTAAAATGTTGACAGTTAAACAATCTTTCTGGTGTGGCGCGGTGTCCTGCTGCTATGTCGTTCCACCGAGTAGCAATGCTGCGTGGTCATATGATGGTGCAGCGCTATAGTGGGGCGGTATTGAAACGGTGCTGTAGTAGCATCGTTGCGGTCGAAGGGCCCCGGCCTCGGCCAGAAAACATGGACTGAGATAGTAGCGGGAGTGACTTCAATTGGCACTTCGTCTGATGGCGATTCACGCTCATCCTGATGACGAATCGAGCAAGGGCGCCGCAACAATGGCCCGATATGTGGCGGAAGGGCATCGCGTCAAAGTGGTGACCTGCACCGGCGGTGAGGCCGGTAGCATTCTCAACCCGGCGATGGATCGGCCGGAGGTGCGGGAGAATATCGCCTCGGTGCGCGTTAACGAAATGGCTGCAGCCGCTGAGATTCTCGGTGTTGAACATGAGTGGCTCGGCTTTACCGACTCCGGTCTGCCTGCGGGTAACCCGGTGCCGGTGCTGTCGCACGGTGTGTTTGCGCGCCAATCGGTCGAGGATGCGACCAAGCCTCTCATTCGGACCATCCGGGAATTCCGCCCGCACGTTGTCATTACTTACGACGAAAACGGTGGTTACCCGCACCCGGACCACATCATGACCCATATCGTGTCCATGCGCGCTTGGCTGGAGTCTGGAACGGATAAGTACCCCGAGCTCGGTGAACCATGGGAAATTTCCAAGCTCTACTACACCCACGGTTTCATCAAGGCGCGTCTCATCGCGCTGGACAACTACTACCGCGACAACGGTTTGGAAAGCCCGCTGGCCGAGTCCTTCCGCCGTTGGACTAAGACTCCCGGCGACATCATGACCCGCGTGACCACGCAGGTTGAGTGCGGCGAATACTTCCAGCAGCGGGATCAGGCGCTGCTGGCGCACGCTACGCAGATCGATCCGAACGGGCCATTCTTCGCCGTGCCGGTAGACATTCAGCAGCGCGTTTGGCCGACCGAAGAGTTTGAGCTTGCCCGCACTCGAGTGCAGACCGAGCTGCCAGAGACCGATCTCTTCGCCGGTATCGACCCCGACGCGGAATAGTCCGGAATTAACGCTAAGCTGGAACTCATGATTGAAAGCTTCGATGCCTTGGCGGCTCGCACGACAATTTTCCTGGCGCAGAACCCCACTGGTCCGCGGGGTGCTGACTTCGGAAAGGCCTCTCCTGTTGGCCTGCTCATCATTGTCGTTTTGCTCATCGTCATCCTGGCTCTCGGCTGGGATCTCTCGCGGCGCGCGAAGCGCATGGCCGCTCGCCGGAAGTTCGCCGAGGCGCACGACATGGATCCCTTCGATTCCGAGGCTGTGGATAAGGCGATGGCTGCAGCAGAGCAGCGTCGTGAAGCGGAGTAGTCAGCGTCAAGGTGTGTGCGCGTGGCTTGACGACGGGTAGTTGCGCGCACCCCTGATTGTTTCCCGTGTGGCGGGATTTGGAGTTCGAATTGCGGGATTCTAGGCAGTGCGCTACAGTCAAGCGCATGCGTATGTGGCGATTTTATTTTTCGAAGGCTCCGGAGGCAGTGACGACATAGTCACAGCCGGCGGCTAATCGTCACGTCGCCACCAACCGGAGCCAAAGGCAGCAGCCCCACCAATAGGGGCGCTGCCTTTTGTCGTATCTACAGCCAAATACATGCGTAACGCCCCAGAGAAAAGAGACCTCAGATGACCCCTCCAACTTCCCTCGAAGCCCCCGCCTCTACCGCGAACCGCCGTGTCGTAGCCTTCCACGACCTGCCCTCCCCAGAAGAGGTCATGGCCAAACAGCCACTGACCCCGAACCTAGTTAACGAAGTGGAGCAGTCGCGACTCGACATCGCCCGCGTCATCGCCCGCGAGGACGATCGCCTGCTGGTCGTTGTCGGCCCGTGCTCCATCCACGACCCCGAGGCCGCCATCGACTACGCCCGCCGCCTGAAGGCCACCGCCGATGAGCTCGACGAGGACCTGCTGGTCGTCATGCGCGTCTACTTCGAAAAGCCGCGCACCACCGTCGGCTGGAAGGGACTCATCAACGACCCCGACCTGGATAGCTCCTTCAAAATCAACAAGGGCCTGCACATGGCCCGCGAAGTGCTCATCGAGGTCCTGCGCACCGGCCTGCCCGCCGGCGCTGAATTCCTCGAGCCCAACAGCCCGCAGTACATCGCCGACGCCGTCTCCTGGGGTGCGATTGGTGCGCGCACCACGGAGTCGCAGGTCCACCGCCAGCTCGCTTCCGGACTTTCCATGCCCATCGGCTTCAAAAACGGCACCGACGGCAACGTCCAGGTCGCCGTGGACTCGCTGGTCTCTGCAGCAAACCCGCACTTCTTCTTCGGCATGAACGACCAGGGCCGCGCCGCCGTCGTCGAAACCGCCGGCAACCACAATTGCCACCTCATTCTCCGCGGCGGCACCTCCGGCCCGAACTGGGACGAGGCATCGCTTAACGACGCCGAAGCCCGCCTGAACAAGGCCGAGCAAACCATCAGCATCATGGTGGATGCCTCCCACGCCAATTCCGGAAAATCCGAGGTACGCCAGGCCGAGGTCGTTGAGGAGCTCGGCAAGCTCATCGGTGCCGGCGACGAGCGCATCACCGGCATCATGATGGAGTCCTTCCTCGAAGCCGGTGCGCAAAAAATTACCGATGGGCGTAAGGGCCTCGTATACGGCAAGTCCGTCACCGATGCGTGCATGGATTGGGAAACCACCGACCGGCTGCTGCGTACGCTTGCGGCAGAAGTTCGGAAGCGTCGGCAGGCACGCGACTAAGCACAAAGTGGCCGTGCCCATTGGGTAGGGTTACATATGTGAAAGAAAACCAGCCGTCCTCACTCCGGCGGATCGCCTATCCGCTCTACGAGCGCAAACTAGCCCAAGAGCTAGAAGGAAAACCTCGCCCCAAGCACGTTGCCATCATGGCCGATGGCAACCGCCGCTGGGCGAGGGAGGCTGGATTCACCGACGTCAGCCACGGCCACCGCGTCGGCTCCCGCAAAATCGCAGAATTCGTCGGCTGGTGCGCCGAGCAGGAAATCGAGCTGGTCACCATCTACCTGCTCTCCACCGAAAACCTCGGGCGCGACCCCGAAGAGCTGGAGTTACTGTTCGACATCATCGCCGACGTCGTCGACGAATTGGCGCAATCGCCTAACGACGTGCGCCTGCGCATGGTCGGCCACCTCGAGCTCCTTCCGGAAAGAATGACCGCCCGGCTACGCCACGACGAAGAAGTCACTGCGAACAACACCGGCATCCAGGTCAACATCGCCGTTGGCTACGGTGGTCGGCAGGAAATCGTCGACGCAGTACGCAGAATCATCCGGGAATCAGTCGCCGAAGGAATTGATGCTTCCGAGCTCGAGGAGAGCATCACCACCGACGCCATTTCTCGCCGCCTCTATACATCCGGACAACCGGACCCCGATCTAGTCATCCGCACTTCCGGAGAACAGCGGCTCAGCGGCTTCCTTCTCTGGCAAACCGCCTACTCCGAGATTTGGTTCACCGATACCTACTGGCCCGAATTCCGCCGCATCGACTTCCTCCGCGCACTTCGAGACTTTTCGCAGCGCTCACGCCGCTTCGGCAAATAACCTCCCTACATCCGGAAAAATTTCCGGATGTTAGAGTTTGCGCATCCGGACCCTCGAAACCTTGTGGTCCCGAGACTTCGTAAGAACTAATGACGCACGCACTCGAGTGGGCAAAATATTTTCCGTAAGGTTCGGCAAGTTCACCTGCTGCCAAATGCGTCGGGCCACCTCGGCCGCAGCTTCGTCGTCAAGCGTGGCGTAATCCGCGAAGTGCGCGCCCGGAGCGCGAAACGCCGTCTGGCGGAGACTGAGGAAACGATTAATGTACCAGCGTTCGATGTCCGCGCGCGGGGCATCGACGTAGACACTGAAATCGAAAAGATCGGAAATCATCAGCGTCGGGCCCGTCTGCAAAACGTTGAGCCCCTCGAGAATGAGAATGTCCGGACGGTCAACATCGACGAACTCATCCGGCACCCGGTCATAGAGCGTGTGCGAATACACCGGGGCCTTCACATGCCGCGCCCCCGACTTCACCGCCGTGACAAACCGCATCAACGCACGCTGATCATACGACTCCGGATACCCCTTGCGCTGCATAATCCCACGGCGATTCAATTCCTCAGAAGGATAGAGGAAGCCATCAGTAGTAACCAAGTCCACCCGCGGATTAGTCTCCCAGCGCTCGAGCAGGACCTGCAGCAAACGCGCCGTCGTTGACTTGCCGACCGCCACCGAACCCGCGACGCCGATAATAAACGGCACCGACGCCCCCTTCGAAGGATTTTCCCCAAGAAAGTTCGACGTTACGGCGTTCAGCTCCCGATGCGCCGCCACACGCATGTGAATCAGACGAGAAAGCGGAAGATAGACCTCGGCGACTTCGTCCAGGTCGATGTTTTCACCGATACCGGAAAGTCGTTCAGCTTCCTCTTCCGTCAGCACCAGAGGCATATTCTTGCGCATTTCGCGCCACTGCTCGCGTTTGAACTCGACGTACGGGCTGGGGGATGTTGCGCGCGTCATACTTCCAATTGTGCCAAGGGGGTGCCGAAAACCGGAAAACGAGTCAATAAAGGGGGCATACCTGAATGGTGCTGCTTTCGTGGTTTGCCCCATAAAGGGCTAGCATGGCCTGTGGCATTGAAGTTTCATTGAAAGGTCGAAAACCTACTCATGACCGGGTCTAACAATAACGATGTCCGCTACCAATCGCTGCGTGAACTCGATCCCGACCTCGCAGAGGCAATGGCAGGGGAGCTCTCTCGTCAGCGTGACATGCTCGAAATGATTGCCAGTGAGAACTTTGTTCCACGTGCAGTGCTGCAAGCTCAGGGCTCGGTTCTGACCAACAAGTACGCCGAAGGCTACCCGGGCCGTCGTTACTACGGCGGCTGCGAATACGTCGACGTCGTCGAGGACATGGCACGCAACCGCGCCAAGGAGCTCTTTGGCGCTGAGTTCGCCAACGTTCAGCCACACGCAGGTGCGCAGGCCAACGCTGCCGTTCTGCATGCGCTAATCAACGCCGGTGACAAGATTATGGGCCTCGACCTGGCACACGGCGGTCACCTGACCCACGGCATGAAGCTTAACTTCTCCGGCAAGCTCTACCACGTCGTCGCATACGGTGTGGACAAGGACACCATGCGGATCGATATGGACAAGGTGCGTGAGCAGGCGCTCGCAGAAAAGCCGGATGTTCTCATCGCAGGTTGGTCGGCGTACCCGCGCCACCTCGACTTCGAAGCTTTCCGTTCCATCGCCGATGAGGTCGGTGCGAAGCTGTGGACGGACATGGCGCACTTCGCAGGCCTGGTTGCCGCCGGTCTGCACCCGTCGCCGGTTCCGCATTCTGACGTTGTGTCGACCACCGTTCACAAAACCCTCGGTGGTCCACGTTCGGGCATGATTTTGGCCAAGCAGGAGTACGCCAAGAAGCTGAACTCCGCTGTTTTCCCGGGGCAGCAGGGTGGCCCGCTGATGCACGCCATCGCCGGCAAGGCCGTGGCGCTGAAGATTGCTGGTACCGAGGAGTTCAAGGAGCGCCAGGAGCGCACTCTCGCTGGTGCCCGCATTCTGGCTGAGCGTCTCACCGCTTCCGACTGCGCCGAGGCTGGCGTCGATGTTCTCACTGGCGGCACCGATGTCCACCTGGTTCTGGCGGATCTGCGCAATTCTGAGATGAACGGCCAGGAGGCCGAGGATCTGCTCCACGCTGTTGGCATTACCGTCAACCGTAATGCTGTTCCGTTTGACCCGCGTCCTCCGATGGTTACATCCGGACTTCGTATCGGTACTCCGGCGCTGGCCACCCGTGGTCTCGACGAGAAGGCCTTCACCGAGGTCGCCGATGTCATCGGTACTGCTCTCGCCGCCGGCAAGAATGCGGATGTTGACTCCCTGCGTGCTCGTGTTTCGAAGATTGCTCAGGAATTCCCGCTTTACGACGGCATCGAGGACTGGAACCTCATCTAATTCTGCGTTTTTGCAGCGCAAGTACCCGTTCTAGCAGTGCGCTAGGACGGGTTTTCCCGTACATCCGGGTTTTGGTCCGGAGGTGGTGGCTCCGGCCCGAGCTGTTTCGTCGTGCCTGCCCGGTATCCGGCGTAGGACCTCCCGGACATTGATGTCACGAATGAGTTGCTAAACAGCGGCGGCCGAGTCTTGTCAGGTGGGCGCCATCGAATATGTCCGGATGTGGGGATGCGTTCGAGGTGGCCGTTGCGTCCTTCCCGGTCGTCGTCGTTAAGCCCGTTGTGTTCGCGGCAGACCATGGTGAGGTTGTCCAGCGTGGTTGTGCCGCCGTGTTTGTGGGCGACTAGGTGGTGCGCTTGGCCGCTATAGGCGGGGCGTTCACAGCCGGGCCAGGCGCAGATGGGGTTGTCGATGAGCATCGCGATGCGCTGCTCTTCAGTCGCCAGGCGGGGGTTGCCGATGGGAAATAAGTCCGTAATGGCGCTGTGTTCGTCGTAAAGCACGGCCCACCCGGTGTCGGCGAGTAGGGCGTTGAGGAAGACGTCGGGGGCGAGCGCGGAGCCGTTGGTGGTGGCGGCGAATCGCGGGCTGTAGTCGATGAGGTCTTGTGCGGTGATGATGATGGCGGGTTGGTAGCGCATTTCATCGAGCTTGTCGACGGGCATTGCGGCATCGGCATGCTCGAGGCGCTCGGCAAGCGCTTGGCCGACGCAGCGGTCGTGGGAAAACTCCGGATGGGACTTCCGGATTTCTGCGGCACGGATGGTAAGCGGCGACAGGAGATTGTCGAGCATATCCGAGGGGCCGGAGATGTGGAAGTGCTTCATTCCCCGGATGTCTACCTTCCGGGAAAATCGGGCGCGCAGATGCTGGGGTGGCTCGTCTTCGGTGTTGAGCTCGGTGAGAGTTTCCCGCATGTAGAGATCGAGTTCTTCGAAGCCGAGGCGTTCGGCGGCAGCGACGAAGGTGAGCCGCAGGTTGTCGTGGAGTTCGGCGTTGTTGGCTTGGCGGCTGCGCTTGTCGATAAGCACGCAGGTGTCCAGGCTGAGGCCGAGCTGGCGCGCAAGGGCGGTGGCGTCTTCGCGGGCTTTGGTGTTTTCCTCGGTGTCAGCGGGTTGGAGATAGTGGGCGGCGACGCGTAGCAAAAGCCGGAGGCGCGCCGGGTCAAGGCCGAGGGTTGCCGCCAGGTGGGAGGTGGCGTCGTGGCCGTCGGGACGCGCGGCGTGGAGTTCCGCTAGCGTGTCCATTCCGCGCGAGGCCAGTGCGGCGAGCGTCCCAAGAACTGTCATGCCTTTGAAGGTAAAAGTCCGGATGTAGGGGGACAACGCCTATGAGGGCAGGCTGTGGATAAGTCAGCCGGTTTAGCAGTTATCCACATCCGGACTTTTCACCGCGCAAACGCACCGCAGCTGCACCGCCGTACCGCCGCACCACGCGCTGCCGTCTGTTACGCCCCGAAGTCACGCAGGGCGCTGCCGGTGAGGCGGAAGGTGTCCCATTCGTCCATGGGGAAGGCGCCGAGGGAGCGGTAGAAATCGATGGAGGGTTGATTCCACTTCAGGACGCACCACTCGACACGTGAGTAGCCTCGCTCCACGGCAATTCGCGCGAGGTTCTGCAGCAGTGCTTTGCCCTTGCCCGTGCCGCGTGCCTCGGGGCGGACGTAGAGGTCTTCGAGGTAGATGCCGTGGGTGCCTTCCCAGGTGGAGTAGTTGAGGAACCACAGGGCAATGCCGTCGAGGCGCGGGCTGCCTTCAACACCGCCACCAACGCCATCGCCACCATCACCGCCACCGGCGCCGTCGTCCAAATTTCCGGATGTGGAGTCGACGACGTGGCAGAAAATCGCAGGGTTGTCCCCGAAGAGCTGTTCGCGCAGGCGCTCGGGGGTCAGTCGGACGGCATCGGGTTCTTTTTCGTAGGCCGCCAGGTCTTTGATGAGGTCGACGATCTCGTGGACGTCGTCAGGCGTGGCGGGGCGTGGAAGTGTCATGTGTCCCTTGTTACTCGCGGCGGGTGATTTGGTGCAAAAGTGCGTCCGAGGCGGGGGAGATTGCGATAACCTGCGAGGTTATGAGCAACGTTACTCAAGACTTTTCCGACGGCATTCTAGCCATCACCATCGATCGCCCGGATGCCTATAACTCCCTGGATAAGAATCTCCGCTTGGAGCTGAAAGCCGCTTTTGAGCGTGCGCAGGAGCCGGATGTGCGCGCTGTTATCCTGCTCGGCGGGCCGAAGGCGTTTTGTACGGGCCAGGACTTGAAGGAGCACATTTCTGACCTGCAGTCCGGCGCCGGCATGGGCAAGGTTGTCGAGGAGTACAACCCGATGGTCGCGGAGCTGACCGCGATTAACGTTCCGGTTATTGCCGCTATCGAAGGTGCTGCGGCGGGTGCCGGCTGGTCGCTGGCGCTACACTGTGATTTCCGTATCGCCGGCCCGAAGGCGTCGTTCAAGGCGGCGTTCCCGTCGATTGGCCTGGCCACGGACTGTGGCATGTCGGCGCTGCTGCCGCGCATGGTCAGCGACGCGAAGGCGCGTGAGCTGTTGTTCTTCGATAAGAAGGTGCTTGCCGACGAAGCCCTGAGCCTCGGCCTGGTCACTGAAGTGGTGGATAATCCAGCGACTCGGGCACGTGAGTTGGCTGTCCAGTTTGCGGCGGGGCCGACGGCCGCGCTGAAGGAGATTAAGGCTCTGCTGCGCCGGGATACCTTGTCTGCTGCTGCGGCGGAGGCGGACGCGCAGGCTCGTTTGGCGGTCTCGGCCGACCATAAGGAAGCGGTGGCCGCGTTCTTGGAGAAGCGACCACCGCATTTCGTAGGTGAGTAAGACAGATACCTGGAGTGGCAGGGGAGAGATAGTAGTGAAGAACTACTGCTCTTCCTGTGCTCCTAGTACTTCACTGGTGAGCTCTGGGTGATCTCCCAGCTCACCGGAAACCTCGTCAGGGTGCTTGGATAGGCTGACCAGCGAGACCGCCAGACCGCCCCAGATGACGATGATGAACAGTGCCATCATGACAATTGCGATACCGGACATTTGGCTTAAACCTCCTCGGTTTCCGGAGTGTGCTTGCGTGGCAGGTGTGAGGACCGCTTGAAATCTGGCGTCACACCGAAGTCCGAGCCCGGAGGGCCATCGAGACGGTGTTGGCCGCGCCAAGGCAGGATGGCCATAATCAGAGCGCCGATGAGAATCACGCCGATGACACCCCAGCCAAAGATGTCGATTTGGGTGTCGGAGTAGCCTTCGTAGTTTTCCTGGAAAAGTCCAATGAGCTCCTGGAACAGGATGACGGCGAGAATGACCGGCGTGATGTTTCCGACGAAGATCTGCCACATGGTGCCGACCTTGAACGAGGACACGGCGTTGAGGTGCATGGCGAACTCGTTGGTGCGGCGCAGGATCCAGTCGATTGCGATGATGGTCAGCAGTGCAACCAGGACGATACCGACGTTGTTGGTGAACTTATCTACGATGTCGAGGGTTACCAGACCTGAGGTGGTCGGGAAGGCCAGCAGCGAGATGACGGCCATGGCGCCACCGACGGTGAGGGTGGCCTGGACGCGGCCGAGGTTCAGCTTGTCCTTTACTGCGGAGACGACGACCTCGAGCAGCGACATCAGGGAGGTCACACCGGCGATTGCCAGGGAGAGGAAGAACAGTAGCCCGAAGACCGAACCGATGACCTTTGGCATCTCAGAGATGACCGTCGGGAATGCGATGAAGGCAAGACCAATACCGGAGGTTGCGACCTCGTCAACGGCCTGACCCGACTGCGCTGCCATGAAGCCCAGGGTGGCGAAGACGCCGATACCGGCGAGAACCTCGAAGGAGGAGTTTGCGAACGCGGTGACCAGGCCGGAACCGGTGAGGTTCGTGCGTGGCTTCAGGTAGGAGGCGTAGGTCAGCATAATGCCGAAGGCCACGGACAGGGAGAAGAAGATTTGGCCGTAGGCGGCAATCCATACGCTGGAGTCAGTGAGTGCGGACCAGTCTGGGGTGAAGAATGCGTCCAGGCCCTTTGCGGCGCCGTCGAGCGTCAGGGAGTAGATGACCACTGCGACGAAGAGGATGGTCAACAGTGGGATGAAGACAATCGAGACCTTACCGATGCCCTTGTCCACACCAGCGGCCAGAATGCCGATGACGAGTACCCAGACAATGAGCAGGACGATGGAAATCGAGGGGACGAAGTCCAGAGAGAAGACGCTCTCGGTGTCTACTTGGAGGAAGTCCTTCATGAAGTGGGTCTCGGCATCTGGGCCCCAGCTCTTGCGGATGGACTTCCAGGCGTAGATGAAGGACCACGCGATAATAACGGCGTAGTAGACGGTAATGAAGAAGGCGATACCGACCTGGATCCAGCCGATTGGCTCAGCCCAGGGCTTGATGCGACGCATCGACTTCGGTGCGGACCCTCGGAAGCGGTGGCCGATGGCGAAGTCGAGGAAGAGCAGTGGGATACCCGCGGTCAGAAGTGCGACCAGGTAGGGGATAAGGAAAGCGCCACCGCCGGAGTCATACGCGACATAGGGGAAACGCCAGATGTTTCCAAGCCCGACTGCCGAGCCGATAGCGGCGAAAATGAAGGCTGCTCGGGTGGAAAACACCTCCCTTCGCTGAGGGGTAGCGGTCGAGTTGGTTGTGCTCATACCTCTGGAACTCCAATCCTTCATCTCCGGTCACGCGCTCGCGCGGCCTAGGAGGGAATTTGGTGAAGTGCATCACCATTACCTAACAGAATCTTAGTATATGAGATGGGCATCTCATTGTATAGTTTCGGTTTTGTAGGGGGTAATGTTTTTGGTGAGGGGTATGGCACAGGGGAAGGGAGCTCTAATCCAGCCTCGTAAATAATCGCCAGCCACCTACTTTGAGGTATGCAAAAACCCCGCCAGGAAGACCTGACGGGGTTTGGGGCGAATCGGCTAGACCGACGTGCGCTGTTTACTCTGCGCCGCCCTTGGCGATACGACGGAAGATGATCTCCTTCATGATCTCGTTGGTGCCACCGTAAATGGTCTGGACCTTGGAGTCGAGGTAGTGAGTGGAGATTGGGTACTCGAGCATGAAGCCGTAGCCGCCGAACATCTGCAGGCAGCGGGTAACGATGTCCTGCTGCTCCTCGGTGGTCCAGTACTTGGCCATGGAAGCACCGGTCTCGTCCAGCTGGCCAGCGTTGTGGGCCATAACGGCCTGGTCAACGAAAGCCTGCAGGGCGGTGACGCGGGTGGCGATGTCAGCCAGGTAGTGGCCGTGGACCTGGTGCTGGATAATCGGGCGACCGAATGCCTCGCGCTCCTGAGCGTACTTGTAAGCCAGGGTCCAGGCGCGGCGGGAAGTTGCGACAGAGCCGCAAGCCAGGGTCAGGCGCTCGTGAGCGAGGTTGGTGCGCAGGTAGCCGAAGGCAGCGCCCTCTTCGCCGAGCAGGTTCTCGGCCGGAACGCGGACGTTGTCGAAGTTGAGCTCAGCGGTGTCCTGAGCCTTCAGGCCGACCTTCTGCAGCGGGCCGGCCTTGGTGAAGCCCTCGAGATCAGCGTCGACGATGAACATGGAGACGCCAGCGCGGCCCTTGGATGGGTCGGTGATAGCTGCGACGAGAGCGAAGTCGGCCATCATGCCGTTGGAGATGAAGATCTTGGTGCCGTTGAGGACGTAGTGGTCGCCGTCCTTCTTGGCGAAGGTGCGCATACCTGCCAGGTCAGAACCGGCGCCCGGCTCGGTCATAGCGAGGCAGCCGATGGTGTCGCCGGCGTTCATGGAAGCCAGGTACTTCTGCTTCTGCTCTTCGTTACCGAACTTGGCCAGGTACGGAGCGACCAGGTCGTTGAGAACGCCGAAGGAAACGACGATGGAGCCACAGTCAGCGTTGGAGAGCTCCTCGTTCAGGACCTGGTTGTAGCGGAAGTCCATCTCTCCGCCGCCGCCGTATGCCTCCGGAGTGGACATACCAATCAGGCCCAGCTCGCCGGCCTTCTTGAAAATCTCGCGGTCCGGCTGACCTTCCTTGTGCCAGCGCTCTACGTTCGGGGTGATTTCCTTCTCGACGAAGCCGCGAACCATGTCGCGGAACATGTTGTGCTCTTCTTCGAAGTGAGTACGGGGCAGAAAGTCCTTCATGACATGCTCCTAGAAATATTGTCGTGGAATTTTTGTCTTAAGGCCTTTTCGTACGTCGCAGATAAACGCTGCAGATAAACGCGATGGCCTCGGTTCATCGTCATAGTGACTATGACTGTTGTACCCCATTATGCATGAGTGTGATGAGAGACACTTGTTTTTTTAAAAGTTTTTTCCCGATTGATGACGTGAAATCGCTTGACGACGGATATTGTGCCCAACCTTCCCGGAAAACTACCCCCGTTGCGGTTGGAGGTTGCTATTGAATCCAGACTATCCTCGACAGTCGGCAATGTTAGGTAATGCTAACCTACAAAGCCAGGTGAATGGCTATTTTTGTCATATCTGACAGGCGGGACCCTGGGGCTTTGGGGTCGATAGGGTAGGCGTTTTGGATGGTCATCATGGGGGTGATTAACGAAACATTCTCGTTTTCTTATTCCCATTAGTGCTGGTGGTAGTTAGTATGAGCATCAGGTGGAGACCGGTTCCCTTGATTATCCGAGCTTCTTCCACTGCAGTCATAGCAACCTCCAATTGCACTCGAAAAAATGACGCGACCTGTGCGCCGTCCCCGTGGAATGGACAGCGAGCAGGTCGCGTTATTTTTATTTTTTATTGCTGCGATTAGGCGCTAGTCGGCAATCCCATCAATGTGCGCCAGGGGTTAAGTGACAAAAAGTGTGTCCGCTCGG